>JAYVRE010000210.1:0-6392 GCA_043776535.1 Methylotenera sp.
CTTCACATCATTAATGTGGATTCCAAAGGCAAAGAAGTGGTGAAATTTCGCATCCCCAGCTTTGAAATCACCATTTCGCCGATTGCCGCTTTTGGTCAAATAAAAATTGAAGATGACATGAGCAAATACAGAGGCCCGTTGCTACTTGATAATACGCTCGAAAAAAATCGCCTAAGCACCTTGCTGATATTTTTAGGTTTGAGCTTGCTGAGCCTGCTCTACATACTGGGTAAGCACGCTTGGTTGCCACGCATGGGTGGGCCATTTGCCAGAAGTTATCGCGAAATTCGCAAATTAGCTAAGACACCTCAAGGTAACATGCCTGAAGGATTGCGCAAAGCGATCTCCAGCATGCATGCTTCGCTAAATGCGACCGCAGGCAATAGCTTATTTAGCGGAAATTTAGATCAATATTTAGCCAAAAAACCCACATTCAATGCGATTAAATCTGAGATGCTGCAATTTTTTGGCTTATCAAATCAAGTATTTTTTGAACCAAACGCCAAGCATGGTGTAGGTAGTGACCCAATACAATGGCTGACACAATTTTGCCGCCAATGTCGCGATTGCGAACGCGGCCTGATTCCTGATAATTTGGTTGCTGGTACATTGGTTGCTAATACTTTAAGCCATGAGGGCAAAGTTTAGGTCATGGCTTTTTCTCATCCTTGGTTGTTATGGTTGTTGCCATTGGCCTTTATACCTTTGGTGTTTCAACGCGCACACAGCAAAAATTACTCATGGCTTGAAATGTTACCAGCAGACCCACTTTCTGACCTGGTAGGCTTAATTTTAAAGGCGCTTGCGGTGCTTACTCTGCTATTTATAGTGCTAGGCTTAAGCGCGCCACATACTAATCAGCAAAAAGTTGAACGCATTGGCGTAGGCGCGCAAATTGGCTTGGTGCTGGATAGAAGCGCCAGTATGGACGATCCATTTTCTGGCACGGTGGGTGTGGTGGGCGAAAATAAATCGGCGGCGGCGGCGCGCTTAATTATACAATTTGTAAAATCGCGCGAAAACGATTTGATGGGTATGGTTTCATTTAGCAATTCGGCCATGCATGTGCTGCCACTAACAGAAAACAAACTGGCGATGGTGGCCTCCGTACAAGCCACTGCTGGCAATGCGCTGTTTCAAACCAATATTGGCAGCGGGCTTACCGCAGGTGCCGAATTATTTGAAAAAGTGCCCGATTCTGGCTCACGCGCGGTGATTTTGCTATCTGACGGCGCGGGTAGAATTGGCGCAGAGGCACAACAAAAAATCCGCGATTGGTATGATCGTTTGCATATTAGCCTATATTGGATTGTGTTGCGCCAGCCTGGTGGCCTGAGTATTTTTGATACTAATTATAAAGCTGACCCAGACAGAGCCTTACCCGCTGAAATTGAGCTTTATGAGTTTTTTAAAACTCTTAGATCAGATTTTCAGGCCTATGAGGCGGAAGACCCAAAAAGCCTGCAACAGGCGATTGACGACATTAATCGTAAAGAAAAAAAACCCATTAAATATTTTGAAAAAATTCCTGGCAAAGATTTATCGAATATTTGTTTTTTAATCGCCGCCATTATGATTGTACTATTGCTGGGCGTAAAATATTTAGAGGTTAGAACATGGCACTAAACAACCCATTAAACATGAAACGATATTTTAGCGTAAAAAAACTTACCTGGGCTTTTACGCTCATGGCCTTAATTTGCTTGGTTGGCAGCATTTTTACTTATAAGCGCATTCAGCAAGTAGATGCGTTTAATCTTACTGTTAGTGCAGGCAAAACACCCGCAACCGATAAAGCAAGTTTTGAGGCTAAATTTGCCACAGCGCTTTATCTGGCTAAAAAAGAGCGTTATAAAGAATCTACCTTGCTATTTATTGCGCTCATGCCCAAAGCTAATAGCGCCCAAAAATCAGCCGTGCAATACAATGTGGGCAATATTTTCTTATTGCGTGCCAATGCGCTAGGCGGCCGTGGTGCAACCATACAGCAAGAGGCAGAATATTTGATGCAACAGGCCAAAACGGCTTATGTGGCCTCGCTTAAACTAGATAACAGCCAATGGGATGCCAAGCATAATTTGGATCGATTGTTGGGCTTAATGCCCAGCACGCCTACACCTGGCGTGGGTGAAGGCGACAAAGCTGGGCTGATTATGGGCAATGTGCCTGTGGGCTTACCTTAAGCGAGCTTGTCTTAAACTTTTTAGGCTTTAACTCCTATGCATAAACTCTTTAATTATTTACGCCATCGCCGCGACATCACCTTGCTAAGCATCGCTTTGCTGTTGCTAATAATCGCACTGTTTAAACCAACCGTGCCAATAAAGCGCGATATTTACAGCTATATATTAGTGGCAGATATTACGCAGAGCATGAACGTAAAAGACATGAGCATACTTGGCAAGACTGTTTCGCGCATGGAATACCAACAATTTTTACTACACCGCATTATTGGCGAAATGCCTTGTGGCACGCAAGTGAGCATGAGTTTATTTGCGGGTGTGAGCGTGGCTGCACTCTATACGCCGATTGAAGTATGCGAAAATTTTGCCGCCATTGAAGACACCATCGACCACTTAGATTGGCGTAATGGCTGGTCTGGCAATAGCCGTGTGCGCGAGAGTATGGTGACGCTCGCCAAGCTAATTCGCAGCTTTCCAGAGCCAGCACAAGTGGTTTATTTTAGCGATGGGGAAGAAACGCCAAAGTTACACGTCTTCAACACCCGCGATTTAACTGGCTTTCAGGGCGGTAAAGATTGGTTATTGGTGGGCATTGGTAGCGACAAGGGCACTGCCATTCCCAAATTAGATGACAAAAATCAGCTCATTGGCTACTGGTCAGCAGAAAGTTTTGCCATGCAGCCAGGCGTTGCACAAATCGCACAAGAAAATATCGGCTCACGTGAAGATAGTGTAGCCAGTTCGGCCAGCGACCGCTATATGTCGAAGTTGGACGAGAAATATATGATGTCAGTGGCTAAAGAAGTGGGTGGCAATTATGTGAATGGCAGCAGCCTACAAAATATATTGGCCGCCATGAAAGAACAACCACCTGCGCGCCGCAGCAAAGCTGATTTTGAATTAAAATGGATTATTGCAGGCGTGGCTGGCTTGTTATTTTTAGCAGCTTACTTGCCCAAACACCCAGTTAAAGAATCGAAACAAATGTTCAAAGAACTCATCGCGCGCAGACTTTTTAAGCGCAAACAAAGTCAAGTGGTCAAATCAACTACGCTCAAATCATCTTGATGCTTAAACCAGCGCAACCAAACGCGCAAGCGTCTTAACTCATTCTCATTTTCTGCACTTGATAATAAAATCACTGCTGGCAGCACGAATTTAAAGCCTTCGCGTTTAAAATTAAGTATCGTACAAGCTACATGGATAAGGGAGCTTGAAGCAAGCTTGGGCTGAAATTTCAGACCGTTTTTATTGCTAATTGTCAGCTCGCCCTTACTATCCACTTCTACAATTTGCCAGGAATTAGGCAACAATAATAAAGCATCGCGCAAAATAAAATAAGCACTCGAAGCCAAAATTAGCGCGATAATAACAAGCTTCAGGAAAAGCGCAATTGGCAAACTTATTATAATGGTGCAAGCAACAATTGAAATAGCCAGCAACAGCCCCAATAACAGGTTTGAAGGCATAAGTTTGATATAAATGGGTTGAAGTAAAACGGCTCGCATACGGCATTATAGTCACTACAGGGCAACTTTTAATATGGTAACAAGCAAGAATATTTTATGCGACTTGTCGCATTTAGGTTTACTCGAGATTAGTGGCGCAGATGCCGTCACTTTTTTGCAGGGTCAAGTCACCAATGATGTGAAATTGCTTACTGGCAACAACGCGCATTACAGCGCTTATTGCAACCCAAAAGGCCGTATGTTGGCGCTTTTCCTCGCGTTTGCCCATTATGATCATCTGCATTTGCAATTGAATCGCGAGCTGCTAGAACCTATTATGAAGCGCTTAAAAATGTACGTGATGCGTAGCAAGGTAGAGATTAAAGACGTTTCGGATTCGATTATTAAGTTCGGATTAAATGGCTCACAAGCCGCATCAATGCTAGAGTCTGTTTTTAGTAAAATTCCAACTGTAGATTACGAATTAGTCAGCCTAGAAAATGGCGCGATTCTAAAACTACCAAGTTATAACGATGATGCGCGCTTTGAGATTTTTAGCGATAAAGTCAACGCACCCATCATTTGGGATGTGTTCAAAAATAATTGTATAGTGGTCGAAAAGCCGCACTGGGATTGGCTAGAGATACAAGCTGGCATTCCTGATATTGAACTTAAAACTCAAGAACAATTTGTACCGCAAATGCTTAATTTAGATATTTTAAACGCGATTAACTTTAAAAAAGGTTGCTACACAGGCCAAGAAATTGTCGCGCGTACGCATTATTTAGGCACGGTAAAACGTCGTACTTATTTGGCAACAATTAACACTGAAACCGCGCCAATGGCGAGCGACAAAGTGCTGGATGAAGCAAAAAATGAAGTTGGTCAAATTGTGAGAGTTGCACCAAACACGGCGAATAGCTTTGATGCGCTAATAGAATTGCGAATTGAAGCCAAAGAAGCTGGCAATATGACATACAACGATGCTGCAATAAGGCTAAAAGATCTGACTTATGCAGTGTAAATCAAATATCAATCGAAACCGACCCCATTGATTTATGCAGGCGCTGCGGCTGCACTGCAAGCTGCGGCTGTGCTTGGCAACGAGATCAGTGCCTTTGTTTCTCGAGGTGGTCGTCTGGATCTGGCAGGACAGGATTTTTTGGATAGTGTAAAGTCACCCACATGGCTATTGGTGGGCGGACGAGATGATGTGGTGATTGAATTAAATCGCGATGTCTGCTGCGGTTTGGCTTAAATCTGTTTTAGTTGTTTCCATTCTAAATGCCTCGTTTCTGAATTTAAGTTAATCTACTACATAATTCAGTTACACAGAAATTTGAACGGTCTCGTATTTAAAATCGCCACAAACAACCACCTGATTTATCCCCGCAAAATCTCAATCACTTCTTCGTCTTCAACCTGTGGAAAATTTTCATAAAACTGCCCAACTGCCCAGAAATCTCTGGGGGTCTCAAGGCAAACTACTTCATCAGCAAGCTCAGCTATTTTTCTCAATGTATCTGGCGGTGAAACAGGCGCTGCACAAATCAGTTTAGCTGGCTTTCTATTGCGTAACCCATGCAATGCAGAAATCATGGTGGCACCCGTGGCGAGACCATCATCAATGACGATGACGATACGCCCTGCTGGATCAACTGGAGGACGCACTGGCGTGTACTGTGCACGACGTTTTTTAATAGTCTCCAGTTGCACATGCTTTTCAGACGCAATATATTGAGTATCAGCCCCAACCGATGCGGCAAAGTCAGCGATGTAAGTCCAACCACTTTCATCAACAGAACCAATGGCTAACTCTGGCTGATACGGCGCACGCAACTTGCGCACCAAAACTACATCATAAGTACCACCAAGCTCATCCGCAATCACCTTTGCCATGGGCACAGCGCCACGCGGAATAGCCAGAATCAAAGGATTTTTACCTTTGTAATCCTTAAGCCTTTCCGTAAGCGCTAATGCGGCTTCATTGCGATCATAAAACATAGCGACGGCTCATCTTAATTGCTCACACTAATTGATAGTTGGTTTAAGTAGATCAATTTTAAATTCTGTTTCATAAGGCGGCACGTTGCACTCAATAATGTCAGTCGGTGCAACGTCTAGCCTAACGCCTGCAATGTCAATGCGCACAGGCAGCTTGCTTGCGCCTCTATCTACAAGCACGGCGGTTCGAATTTCGGTCGCCTGCTTCCTAGCCAGATATTCCACCGCGCGCAACATGGAATGACCATGGTACATCACATCATCCACAACCAATACCGTAATATTAGTAAGGTCCAAGGATGCGTATTGATTATTTTCAGTTAACTTTGTTTCAGGATGAAGCAGCGTCAAATCATCGGCATAGCGTTTAATCTGCAAATTCATCAAACCCATTTTAGCCAATTTAAAATTGCGCATCAGCCTTGCGTGCAGCATTTCAGCAAGGGGCGCACCACGACGTAAAATGCCAACAATCATGATGTGTTCTTTCGCAGTCAAAAACCCAGCTGCTTGCCAAGCCATGTAATCAAGCACAGCATCAAGCTGGGCGGTTTGATACAAACAAGTTCTATCTCCGAAATCAATGGGGTCAGTCTCGTTTGATTCTTTGTTTTTGATATTCATCTGATTTTCTATCTCCACCTTTGGCTACCCTATCGCTTCTATGGTTAAGTTGACTGGCAATCTTTTGCTTAAAATGCTCGCTACCTGACACCCAAGCCTTGTTGGTTGCCTCGCGCATTTGCGCTAAGCTTAT
>JAYVRE010000211.1:0-6323 GCA_043776535.1 Methylotenera sp.
TACTGCAATACAACTTAGCTTGTCATCACCCTCTGTTTCTGAACTATTCAACTCTCTACTAACCAATTCTCTACAAGCCGACTCTAGTACAGGCTCAATTCCAATGACTGGAATGGGTGCACTATCAACTGCATGCTTTGCAACTATAAGCTCCATCACTTGCTCCTTTTTAGCATGTAAAAATCCAGTGGTACAAAAGTGTGGATGAGTATGTAGCAACTTGCTGCTACCATGGTGTCAGCCAATAGGTGTAATCTACTAGAATGATTGAGATGAATAAATTCGTGCAAGCACGTAAGGGCAAGCCCTTATAGGCATAGACAGCTGCAGGCTTTTTAACTAGACTGACTGTAAACTAGCGCACTAACTGTGAATAAGTGCACCAAATTTTTAGACAGGATTTTTTAGACTGGAATAGTTTGACCAACCCACTTAAAGACTTAAGCTCTCAAGCGCTGTTCGATGCTGCGGCTGATGCTATGTTGCTGGTCAATGCTACTGGCCATGTGGTGGAGGCCAATGCTGCTGCGCTACTGCTACTAGAATATAACGAAGACGCCATACTTGGGCTTAGCGTCGAGGCGCTTATTCCAGACCGCTTTCGTGGTCACCACCACCAATATCGTGATGCCTTTTTCAGAAAACCTGAAAAACGCTCTATGGGCAATGGTAGAGACCTTTTTGCCCTAAGTAGTAGCGGTAAAGAACTGGCCGTTGATATTGGCCTTAGCCCCATAGAAGCACAAGGGCAAGCTTATATCTTAATCACATTTTATCCTGCTCAAAAACGCCGAGAAGCTGAACAAGCACTGCGAATTAGCGAGGAAAGGTTGCGCTTGGCCAAGCAGGCAGCCAATTTGGGCACTTTTGACTTCGACCCCAAACACAAAAAATTTCACTGGAATGAGCGAATGTATGAACTTTTGGGGCATCCGACTAACGCACCCATCACTTTCAAAAACTTCTTAAATGCGATACACCCTGATGACCGAACGGCTAGATTAGCCGCTTACGAGCACGCAGCCGATCCCGCAGGCGATGGTAAATACAAGACTGAGTATCGTGTCATCAATCCAATTAATGGGCTTGAGCGTTGGGTAGCCTCGACAGGGCTAATGCACTTTGAAGATGGGCATGCAACTAGGCTGGTAGGTGTGGTGCAAGATATAACAGAAAATAAAATGCTAGAAAAAAAACTTCAAGAACACCGTGTCGACACAGAAGCTTTATTCACACAGCAAGTGGCAGCGCGCACCGCCTCTGCCATTGCGCATGAACTTAATCAGCCACTGGCGGCTATTTCTGCTTATAGCGAGGTGGCCTTGCACGCACTAAGTGAAACTAACGCAAACCCCGATAAATTAAAGCGCGCACTTGAAGGCTGCGTAGCGCAGGCGCAACGTGCTGGCACTAGCTTGCACGAGTTGCTGGCTTTTCTGCAAGAAGGTGAATTACTCACTGAGTGCTTTGATTTGAATGACAGCGTGAAAGATGCATTAAACATTGCCAAAGGTGACGGCTATAAAGAGTTTCAGCCTATCCTTCATTTAGAAAAAAATATGCCCGCTGTGTTAGCGAATCGCATTCAAGTACAAAAAGTGCTGGTGAATCTGCTAAGAAACGCGGTGGAAGCCATGCGCGTTGCGGGCGTGGTTAATAATGAAATTACCGTGCTGGTACGCACACACAAGAACATGAATATGGCGCATGCCACGGTGAAAGATAGCGGACCTGGTATCAGTCAAGATGTGATTAAACGTATATTTGAACCATTTTTTACCACCAAACCTACGGGAATTGGCATGGGGCTGGCCATTAGTCGCGCCTTGATTGAAGCCAACGGCGGGCAGCTTTGGTTAGAGCCAAGCAGTAAGTCTGGGAGCAGTAAGTCTAGGAATACCAAGCCTGGCGCGACGTTTCACTTTACCTTGCCTTTTGCAACATGAAGGCCTATCGCAACATGAGGACGTTTGTAGCATGCACATGACTAACACCACAGTTTTTATTGTAGATGATGATGCTGCAATTCGGGATTCCTTATCGCTGATGATTGAGCAAGAAAACATTGCCGTGCAAGTTTTCGACAGCGCTGAGACTTTTCTTGCCGCATATCAGCCAGAATGCCCTGGCTGCGCCATAGTGGATATCCGAATGCCAGGTATGGATGGTATTGAGTTACATGAAGCGCTATTGAAACGTAACATCTTGCTGCCTATTATTTTCCTCACAGGGCATGGCGATATTCCCATGAGCGTGCAAGCCATGAAGGCGGGAGCGGTGGATTTTCTTACCAAGCCTGTGACGCGTGAAAGGCTGTTAATGGCTATTCGAGCTGCAATTCAGCAATCTGAAAGATTACTGTCAGAAAATGCCAACCACCAAGAAGCCCTGTCACACCTTGCTAGTATTACTGATCGCGAACGCGCTGTGATGTTGCTGGCTGTACAAGGCCATCCCAATAAGCATATTGCTCGCCAACTTGGCATTAGCCACCGCACGGTAGAGATACACAAATCTAAAATTATGCAAAAAACTGGTGCGGTTAATTTGTTGGATTTAGCTCGTATTGTGCATGAAAGCGAATCAAGCAATTAGTTTTTTCACGGCATTCTGCTCTTCAGTTTTTTATCCCCCATATACGTGCTAGCGCGGATAACCTGACAATCAAATTTTTGCTAAATTAACCGCTTGCGGTTAATGAGGCTGAAAGGATATTCCATGTATTACATCGTAGAAACCAGTAAATCATTTAGCCAAGCGGCTATTGACCTAGATGCAGCAGTTAAAAAACATGGCTTTGGCGTGCTGCATGTGCATGATTTAGGCCCCACGCTACGCAGTAAAGGCATTGCATTTACTGAAGAATGCAAAATATTTGAAGTGTGCAACCCCGCGCAAGCCGCAAAAGTATTAGCTACTGATATGCGCCTCAATATGGCCTTACCTTGTCGAATCTCTGTATTTACCGAGGCTGGTAAAACCAAAATTGGCCTAATAAAACCTGTGCAAATGCTTGCGGCCTTATCCAACGACAAAGCGCTGACTGACGTGGCTAGGGAAGTTGAGGAAAAGACCATCCAGATGGTTGAAGAGGCGAAATAAATAGTTGCAGCTAACAAAAAGACTGTTACCCGCAGTGACGTCATTCCCCTAAGATGCTTACCTCCAATATACGTGCTTGCGCGGATTACTTAGTTAAAAAATTCTTGCTACTGTGCCAATTAGTTATACAGAATATGTGATTGAGGTATAGATGATGCCATTACCTAAAGTTGAAATGACCATTTTTGAAACGATACTGGCGCGACGCTCAGTGCGTAGCTATAAGGCGCGCAGGGTGGATAGAACCAGCATTAGCATACTGCTAGAAGCCGCAGTACGCGCACCTACAGCCATTCACCAGGAGCCTTGGGCTTTCGTCATCATTCAAGATAAGGCTTTATTACGAAGCTTGTCTGATCAAGCCAAGCCACTGTTTGTTGCAGAGGCGCAAGAGAAAGGCTTAGAACACGCTGGTCACTCGTTTGATATTTTTAGTTACCCTGATTTTAATGTTTTTTATGATGCAAATACGCTGATCCTAATTTGCGGCAAAACCACCTCACCGTCTTTTGAAGCAGATTGCTGGCTAGCTGCAGAAAACTTTATGTTAGCAGCATGCGCCATGGGGCTTGGCACGTGCGTTATTGGTAGTGCCTTACCTGCTTTAAACACACCAGAAACAAAAATTAAGCTCAATATTCCAGAAAAGTTTTGCGTGGTTGCGCCTATTGTAGTGGGCTTTCCAGATGATGAAATTACCGCTGGAATACGTAAAAATCCCGTAATTTTGGCTGATATTTCAGCGATGCACAACAGCTGAAAGCTATTTATGTACTGAGCTTAGGTAGTTTTTAGTATTTAATTTATTGTAAGGAAACTTCAAATGTACAAACAAATTCTTTGCCCGGTAGATGGTAGCCCAACATCGAATAGAGGCTTGATTGAGGCCATTAATCTTGCAAAAGATCAACATGCCAAGTTGCGTTTTTTACACGTAATTGATCTTTACGTCCCGTTAATAGGTGGCCTTGGCGATTTTAGTGTGGTGTATATAGACGACATATTGCGTAAAAATGGCAAAAAAGTTCTAAAAAAAGCAGAGGCACTAGCTAGCAAGGCGGGTGTTATCGCTGATTCTAAAATGGTTGAAGCCATTGGCGCTCGTGTTTCTAAATTTGTTGTAGGACAAGCAAAGGAATGGCCAGCCGATCTAATCGTGATGGGTACGCACGGTTTACGCGGCGTTAAACGTTTAATAATGGGTAGCGATGCTGAAACTGTGGTGACAACTAGCCCAGCACCTGTGTTACTGGTAAGTAACAAACAAACGACTGCTAAAGCCAAATAACATTTTAGGATACTTTGAAAGCGCTATCTAGTATGAACGCCCCACTTAAAATGGCACAAATTTCTGACCAAGAGCTTGAGGCTATCAGCGCCTATTGGCGGGCTTGCAACTACTTGGCGGCGAGCATGATTTATTTACGCGATAACCCCTTATTAAAACAACCGCTCAAATCAGAACATATTAAACAACGCCTACTCGGACATTGGGGTTCAAGCCCAGGCTTAAGTTTTGCCTATACGCATATCAACCGCATGATTAACAAATATGATTTGAATGCTATTTTTCTCGCAGGCCCTGGCCACGGTGCGCCTGGTGTGCTCGCGCCTATTTATTTAGAGGGCACTTATAGCGAGGTCTATCCAAACAAAGGCGAAGATGAAGCAGGTTTGCGTCAATTTTTTAAAGAGTTCTCCTTCCCTGGCGGCATTGGCAGCCATTGCACACCTGAGATGCCAGGCTCCATTCACGAAGGCGGCGAGCTGGGTTATAGTATTTCACATGCTTTTGGCGCGGCTTACGATAACCCCGATTTATTAGTCACAGTGATGGTGGGCGATGGTGAATCTGAGACTGGGCCATTGGCGACCTCTTGGCATTCTAACAAGTTTCTCAACCCCATACGCGATGGTGCAGTGTTGCCTATTTTGCATCTCAACGGTTACAAAATTAATAATCCTAGCATTCTGTCGCGCATTTCGCATGATGAACTTGAAAGCCTGTTTATCGGTTATGGCTGGAAACCCTACTTTGTTGAGGGCAGTGACCCAGAGACCATGCACAGAGCCATGGCAAGTACATTAGAAGCCTGTATATACGACATAAAATGCATACAAAATATAGCCCGCGACGGCGGCGAAGCGACACGCCCGCGTTGGCCAATGATTGTGCTACGCTCGCCTAAAGGCTGGACAGGTCCTAAACAAGTGGATGGCCATAAAGTTGAAGGTTTTTGGCGCGCCCATCAAGTGCCGCTGGGCAAGGTGAAAGAAAATCCAGAACATTTAAAACAATTAGAAGACTGGTTGCGCAGCTACAAACCAGAAGAGTTATTCGACGATAATGGGCGGCTAATGCCAGCATTGAAAGCGCTTGCCCCACAAGGCAACCGCCGCATGAGTGCTAACCCGCACGCCAACGGCGGCCTGTTACGCAAAGCCCTGCGTATGCCAGATTTTAAGGATTATGCGCTTGCTTTAGAAGCGCCAGGCAAGCTGGTGGCTGAAAACACGCGGCCGCTGGGCAAGTTTCTGCGCGATATTATGCGCCAAAACATGCACAACTTTCGCGTGTTTGGGCCTGATGAAAATAGCTCAAATAAACTCGATAATATTTACGAGGTGAGCAAAAAAACTTGGCTGGCAGATTATTTGCCCGAAGATGCCGACGGCGGTGAACTTTCACCCGATGGGCGCGTGATGGAAATGCTGTCTGAACACACTATTGAAGGCTGGCTAGAAGGTTATTTGCTCACTGGTCGCCACGGTTTTTTCTCTACTTATGAGTCTTTCGTGCATGTCATTGATTCTATGTTCAATCAACATGCTAAATGGTTAGCCATGTCTAAAGCGGTGCCTTGGCGCGCACCAGTTTCTTCGCTCAACCTGTTGATTACTTCGACCGTTTGGCGACAGGATCACAACGGCTTTACGCATCAAGACCCAGGCTTTCTGGATATTGTGGTGAATAAAAGTCCTGAAGTGACCCGCATTTACTTGCCACCCGATGTGAATTGCCTGCTAACTGTGGCTAATCACTGCCTAAACAGCACCGATTACATCAATGTCATCGTCTGCGACAAGCAAAAACACTTGCAATATCTAAGCATGGATGCTGCCATTAAGCATTGCAGCAAAGGTATCGGTATTTGGCGGTGGGCAAGCAATGATGAGGGTGTTGAGCCTGATTTAGTCATGGCGAGCGCTGGCGACATTCC
>JAYVRE010000212.1:0-6223 GCA_043776535.1 Methylotenera sp.
CCTATATCCCAACCTGCTTCTTTAGCTGATAATTGCAACATATTACACAGTGCTAGAATGAGTTCTTGGGTTAAATTCATTCGTACTGTAACACCTTCCAAGCATGGTATTTCAAGGGCTGGTATCTTTTCTTGGGGCGCGACTAGCACAAGACCAATTGCCAACATTGCACCTTTGTTCACCACCGCTTTACGTGGTTGATATTCGGTTACAAAGTCCATTTTCTGTAGTGCTTCGGCGGTTTGTATTTCTTGCCTAAACTGCGCTACCGCCTTTTCTGGCGCAGTATCTAATTGAATGGACGTGGCTGTTGGCAGGTTAGTCTCACCATTGAGCAATTGCCAAAGCTGCTTGGTGATGCGATTCGTCAACCAAACAAGCAGCTCGGAATTATCGGCCAAACCTACGCGCAATAATAGTCGATCTTGCTCGGTGTTATAACCCAAGTTAATCTGCTGAATCGCCGCTTCTGGCTTATTGGTGGCGGGTGGTGTCTGCGCTGTCACAATAAAACCTCATCTATTTTTAATCTCATTTTTTATTAATTTACACTTGAAAATAATTAATTTAACTCCATTTTAGCAATCTAGGGTTGCGAGTGCTAAAATGTCGCCTGAACAATTTTTTAACAAAATAATATAGTAACTCATTAGGAGAAATTGAATGAAAATTCGTCCATTACACGATCGCGTAGTTGTAAAACGCTCTGAAGAAGAACGCACGACCGCATCAGGCATAGTAATCCCAGATTCTGCCACAGAAAAACCAGATCAAGGCGTAGTAACAGCGGTTGGCAACGGCAAACGTGATGACAGCGGCAAAATTAATGCGCTAGACGTTAAAGTTGGCGATAAAGTGTTATTCGGCAAATATTCAGGCCAAACCGTTAAGGTAGATGGCGAAGAGTTGTTGGTGATGCGCGAAGAAGACATCATGGCGATTGTTGAATAATCACTTAGCAATTTAAGAATACTTTAATGAATATTAGGAGAATTTAAGATGGCAGCAAAAGACGTAAGATTCGGCGACGAAGTTCGCCAAAAAATGACTAATGGCGTGAACATTCTCGCCAACGCAGTAAAAGTAACTTTAGGCCCAAAAGGCCGCAACGTAGTATTAGAGCGCTCTTACGGCGCGCCGACCATCACTAAAGATGGCGTTTCTGTAGCCAAAGAAATCGAACTGAAAGACAAGTTTGAAAACATGGGCGCACAAATGGTGAAGGAAGTGGCTTCAAAAACTTCAGACATCGCTGGTGACGGCACAACAACGGCGACTGTTTTAGCACAAGCGATTATTCGCGAAGGCATGAAATCTGTAGCTGCTGGCATGAACCCAATGGATTTAAAACGTGGAATTGACAAAGCAGTGGTTGCGGCCGTTGCCAGCCTTAAAGCCCAATCTAAAGACTGTACTACTAGCAAGGAAATCGCCCAAGTAGGCTCAATTTCTGCCAACTCTGATGAATCTATCGGCAAAATTATTGCTGATGCGATGGACAAAGTGGGAAAAGAAGGTGTCATTACCGTTGAAGATGGTTCTGGCTTAGAAAGCGAGCTCGATATTGTAGAAGGCATGCAATTTGACCGTGGTTACTTGTCACCTTATTTCATTAACAATGCAGAACGTCAAATTGCGCTATTAGACAACCCATTCGTGTTATTGCACGACAAAAAAATCTCCAACATCCGCGATTTACTACCAACATTAGAGCAAGTGGCTAAATCAGGTCGTCCATTATTGATTATTGCAGAAGATGTTGACGGTGAAGCGTTAGCAACTTTGGTGGTAAACAATATTCGCGGCATCTTAAAAACCACCGCTGTTAAAGCACCTGGTTTTGGTGACCGTCGTAAAGCCATGTTAGAAGATATCGCTATCTTAACGGGCGGTACTGTGATTGCTGAAGAAGTGGGCTTGAAACTTGAGAATGTAACACTTGAGAATTTAGGTTCTGCTAAGCGTATTGAAGTGGGTAAAGAAAATACCATTATCATTGACGGTGCTGGTATTGAAGCCAATATCAAATCACGCATTGCACAAATCAAAGCACAAATTGAAGAAGCCACTAGCGACTACGATAAAGAAAAATTGCAAGAACGCGTGGCTAAATTAGCTGGCGGTGTTGCGGTGATTAAAGTGGGCGCGACCACTGAAATTGAAATGAAAGAGAAAAAAGCCCGTGTTGAAGATGCACTTCATGCAACCCGTGCAGCGGTTGAAGAAGGTATTGTGGCCGGTGGCGGCGTTGCACTAATTCGCGCTCGTGACGCAATTTCTAAGGTAAAAGGCGACAACCTTGACCAAGAAGCTGGTATTAAAATCGTGCTTCGTGCTGTTGAAGAACCATTACGTCAAACCGTACAAAACGCTGGTGTTGAGCCATCAGTGGTAGTCAACAACGTAGCGGCTGGCAAAGACAACTATGGTTACAACGCGGCTAACGAAACCTACGGCGATATGATTGAAATGGGTATTTTAGACCCAACAAAAGTAACGCGTAGCGCATTGCAAAATGCAGCATCAGTAGCTGGCTTAATGCTAACAACTGATTGCATGATTGCTGAATTGCCTAAAGACGACGGTCCATCTATGGGTGGTGGTGATATGGGTGGAATGGGTGGCATGGGCGGTATGATGTAATTCCACTCTTCACTTCTTCGGTGATGCGTCGTTGGTTTCATCATTTGCGCCTTGTCGTACTTAACGTACTGTCTGCGTCACAAATGATTTCACCGCCTAGCCTCACCTTCGAATTGAAGCTGGAATGCACTCAGTAGCATTCAAAACAAAAAGCCTCGCAATTGCGAGGCTTTTTGTTTGTATTAGTTTGACGCAAAGTCAAGCGTCAATTAGGATGATTACTCTAACTAAAGTAGATAAGTGAGGCTTCAAATGTTTGGGTTCTTTAAGAAAAATGTTTCTAAAAATCCAATTGAGCTAGTAGCTACGCATTTGCGCATTATGGGATACGATTTTACGGCTTATGGCGCAGGTGTAGCCCTGCTGGAGTATGAAAGTGGGTACAACGAGGTCGAAACAGCCTCCCATATTGCATTAACAACAATGGCTTTAGATATTCGAGAAGCTGGCGATGATATTGTACAGTTGACGAGATTTGTGCCACATGCGATGGCGCTTCTTGATGTATTAAATTCATACAAAAATAAATCAATGATTAATCCAAGACAGTGTCAAAGTGACGTTGCAACCTTAGTAGGCATCTGTACGGTAGATTCAGAGCAAGAGAATTGGATTGAAAGAGTTCTTAGTGACCCTATTGCTGGAAAGCAGCGATTAGCTACAAGTCGACTAAACTATGATGATAATAGCTAAATATTTAAAAACACCCAATGTCAAATATTAACCAAATTTATGACCCAATCTAAACCTGGTCAACTTCACCCTTCATGGCAAGCTATTATTGGCGATGAATTTGAGCCATGTAGGGTGGGTCACTTGTGACCCACGCGTTACAACCGTTAAATCTTCATATCCGCGTGGGTTCAAGAACCCACCCTACAAAACCAATGTTCAACTTGTTACAACTGTTTGGGGGTTAAAACCCCAACCTACTGTTTATTAAATCACTTAAAATGATTGCATGTCACATTACCGACGCGCCAATACCAAAAACGCTACTTACTTTTTTACGGTGGTTACCTATCGTCGGCAACCATTTTTATGTGATGAACTGGTGCGTAACGCTCTAAGAAACGCCATTGCCAAGGTACAAACACAATATCCTTTTAAAATTGATGCTTTGGTTTTGCTGCCTGACCATATGCACACCATTTGGACTTTGCCTGAAAACGATGCTAATTTTTCTCTGCGTTGGCAATTAATTAAACGTTATGTCACACGCGAATGTGGTGCAACTTTAAACCGACCCGAATGGCTTAACGCATCAAAAATCAAACACCAAGAGGCTACTTTGTGGCAACGCAGATTTTGGGAGCATCAAATACGTGACGATAGGGATTATCAAACCCACATGGATTATTGCCATTACAATCCAGTAAAACACGGGTTGGTAAAGCGTGTGCAAGATTGGCCCTATTCATCTTTTTATAAACAAGTTGGTTTGGGTGTTTACGCATTAGATTGGGCTGGGCAGGGATTGGTAGAAGTTGGACAGTTTGGGGATGATTGATGTTTTGTTACCGCGCGGGTCACCAGTGACCCACCCTACTAAAAATGATGATGATAATTATGAATAATGAAACACCTGGTCAATTACACGCCTCGTGGCAGGCGGTGATTGGCGATGAGTTAGAAAAGCCCTACATGCAAAACTTGGGTGATTTTTTGCGTCAAGAAAAAGTAGCGGGCAAAACCGTTTATCCAGCTAGCCCATTGATTTTTAATGCTTTTAATACTACGCCGTTTGAAAACGTAAAAGTGGTGATTATTGGGCAAGACCCTTATCATGGACAGAATAATGAAGGTCAGCCGCAAGCGCATGGTTTAAGTTTTTCGGTGCCTGCTGGTGTGGCTTTGCCGCCGTCTTTGCAGAATATTTTTAAAGAAATTTCGGCTGATTTAAACATAAAAATGAGTACCAAGATAAACCCCAGCGGTGATTTAACAGCTTGGGCGAATCAAGGTGTGTTGTTGTTAAATGCCACGTTAACGGTTGAGAAAGCCAAAGCGGGTTCACACCAAAATAAAGGCTGGGAACAGTTTACCGACGCGGCAATTGCCGCGCTAAATGCTAAAAGGCAAAACTTGGTTTTTGTGTTGTGGGGCAGTTATGCACAAAAAAAAGGCGCGCTGATTGATGAAAGCAAACATTTGGTGTTGAAATCGGTGCATCCATCACCGCTATCAGCGCATCGTGGCTTTTTTGGTAACCATCAATTTTCTAGCATTAATCAGCATTTAATTCTGCAGGGTCAAACCCCGATTGATTGGCAGCTTTAATCGTTTTAACTCTAGATTTTTTGTACGAAGTTTTTGAATGATTCAAACTTAATCATTCAAAGCGACAAACAAACTGCTTGCTATCCAATTACAACCTGTTTACACTTCGATGCAAGTCAGTTACAAATTGACTTTGCTCAAAAAAAGCCCCGATTAAGGGGATTAAATCGGGGCAAAATGCCTCATCGTCTAAGGCTTCCGCTCAGGGAGGAAAGAAGCGGAAAGATAACAAAACCAAAAGCTCTGCTACCATGCAAGTTCTGACTAATGCTGTTTCGCTAAGTTCCAGCTATTTTCAATGTTTTTGTAACAGTTTGTATCTAGTACTTTATACGATTTTTTGAAGCAATTTTTTGCTTAAGCCATGCGATAATATGCAGCATGCAAAATCAATCTTCAATTCTCACTGGTCTTAACGATAAGCAACTAGAAGCGGTCACCTTACCGCATCAATCCGCGCTGATACTGGCTGGCGCTGGCAGTGGCAAAACTCGAGTGCTTACTACACGCATCGCTTGGTTGATTCAAACTGAACAGATTTCACCCATGGGTTTAATGGCGGTGACATTTACCAATAAAGCCGCTAAAGAAATGCTAACGCGCTTATCCGCTATGTTGCCGATTAACACGCGCGGCATGTGGGTGGGCACGTTCCACGGGCTGTGTAATCGCTTGCTGCGCGCGCATTTTCGCGAATCTGGCTTGCCTTCTACGTTTCAAATTTTAGATACCGCCGATCAATTGTCCAGCATTAAACGCTTGATGAAACTAATGAATGTGGATGATGAAAAGTTTGTGCCTAAGCAAGTGCAAGGCTATATCAATAGTTGCAAAGAAGAAGGCTTGCGGGCAAACAAGGTGGACGCTTACGACGCGCATAGCCAAAAACTGCGCGAGATTTACGAGGAATATGATAAGCAATGCAACCGCGAAGGCGTGGCCGATTTTGCCGAACTGTTGCTGCGTTGCTTTGAGCTTTTAGAGCGCGAAGCACACATTCGCAATCACTATCAAAGCCGCTTTCAATATATTTTAGTGGACGAGTTTCAAGATACCAACCGCTTGCAATACTTGTGGTTAAAACTGCTGGCTGGGCAAAGCAATTGCATGTTTGCCGTCGGCGATGACGACCAATCCATTTATGGCTTTCGCGGCGCACGCGTGGGCAACATGCGCGACTTTGAAAAAGACTTTAACGTGCAAAATGTGGTGAAATTAGAAGAAAATTATCGTAGCCATAGCAATATTTTAGATGCTGCCAACGCCATTATTTCGCATAACAAAAACCGTCTTGGCAAAA
>JAYVRE010000213.1:0-6220 GCA_043776535.1 Methylotenera sp.
GCGGCATAGGGCTTGTCGTTAATGCCTTCTGGCGCGTTTAATAATGCATCATTAATTTCGGTCACCACGCCATTCATCGGCGCATGTAAATCAGAGCCTGTTTTCACAGATTCAACGATTCCACATGGCGTGCCATTGACTAACACATCGTTTAGCTTGGGCGGCTCGATAAAAACAATATCACCAAGTAAATCTTGCGCGTAATCAGTAATGCCAGAAAGCCATATTCCATCTGAGTTCTGCAGCACCCATAAATGTTCTTTAGTATAATGCAACTGATTCGGTAATTTCATGGCCACACCTTTGCGAGTCATTTGTGCTAAAAATTAATTTAAAAACAAAATTGTAGCAGTGTGCTTGTCTATTTTTCGCACAATGTTAAGATTTTTTTAAAATTTATTGGACGCGTCAAAATAGTCACAACTCAAAAAATGTTAATATTTGTTTTGTAAATATGCGCTAAGTAATTGACATGTAAACAATTACTGCTTACTATTAACTATAATGTACGAGGTTAGCGGTAATGATGAAAATAATTTTTAAAAGAATGATGCTGTTTTATGTGACGCTCACTTTAGTTGCGATTCCAGTAGAGCTATTAGCTGCGCATAAAAAATCGCATAAACGCATTCATACCAGCCAGAAAAATGCATTAACTAATCAGCATATCTCTAGCGGCTATAAGGCTAGCAGACTAAAAGTTTCGCTTAGATCGCACTCAGTGCGTCAGTTGCAAATAGAAAACCAGCGCGAAAGCTTACTTGGCGAAAGAAACGCTGGCGGTGGTATATTGCAGCTTGCTTCCAGCAAGGCTTTAATTATCAACCAAAATACTGGTGAAGTTATTTTCGCAAAAAATACCAATTTAGCCACGCCAATCGCCTCAATTACCAAGTTAATGACCGCGATGGTGATGCTAGATGCTAACCAATCGCTGGATGACGAAATATATGTTTCTGAAGAGGATGTAGATTATCTTAAAGGCACAAGTTCTAGGCTAGCAGTGGGGACTGGGCTTAGTCGTAGCGATATGCTGCAGCTGGCTTTGATGTCCTCTGAAAACCGTGCAGCATCTGCTTTGGCGCATAATTTCCCTGGCGGCATAGTCGCTTTTGTTAAAGCCATGAATTTAAAAGCAGTCGAATTGGGTTTAGCGCATACGCATTTTGCAGATCCTACAGGCTTAGATAGTAAAAATGTATCTACGGCGGAAGATTTGGCCAAAATGGTGAAAGCGGCGTTTCAATATCCAGAAATTCGTTTAGCCAGTACTAGCCCATCGCATGAGGTGCACCTTCAAGGTCGTGCGTATCCAGTAAACTTTGTCAATAGCAATGGCCTAGTGCGCGCTGGTGAATGGCAAATTGGCTTGTCTAAAACAGGTTTTATTAATGAGGCAGGGCGCTGTTTAGTGATGCAAGCGATTATTGCGGGTGAGCCTATGATTATTGTGTTGCTAGATTCTAATGGCAAGATGACACGTATTGGTGATGCCAAACGTATTCGCAAATGGATAGAATATAATAACGAGGCAGCACCAAACGCAACGGAACAATTACCTGACGAAATTGTGGCAGGCAGAATTTCTTAAGCTGCATTAGGCAACAAAAAACGGCGCTGAATGAATTTAGCGCCGTTTTTATTAGGACAATCTTAACAATTACTTTTTTGCAGCAGTTTTTTTAGTAGTAGGTTTTTTTGCAGCGGCCTTTTTAGCGGGCGCTTTTTTTGGCGCGGTTTTTTCAGCAACAGGTTTTTTCGCGGTTACTTTTTTAGTAGCCGCTTTTCTTGTAATTGTCTTTTTAGCTGGCTCGCCTTTTGCAGCTTTCTCAGCCAATAATCCAAGTGCTTCATCTAGTGTTAATTCTTCTGGCGCCATGCTTTTTGGCAAAGTCGCCCGAATTTTCGCATGCTGCACATATGGGCCATAACGCCCTGCAAACACTTCTATACGGCCTTCGCCACTTGGGTGTGCTCCCAGATCTAATATGGGAGCAGGACCAGTGTTAGCGGCGGCTAGTAAGGTTACAGCGCCTGCCAAATCAATAGTAAACACGCTTTCAGATTTTGGGATCGATTTAAACTTAGCATCGTGATTCACATATGGGCCAAAACGGCCAATATTAGCGATCACTTTTTTGTTAGTTTCTGGGTGCAGGCCTAAGTCGCGCGGCAATGATAGCAACATATTGGCAATATCAATATTGACTGAGCTTATTGGGATCTCTTTGGGAATACTCACGCGTTTTGGCTTTTTCTTGTCACCTTCAACTGCCACGCCAACCTGTAAATACGGCCCATAAGGCCCGTTCATCAAGTAAATTTCTTTGCCACTTTCCGCATCCACGCCAATGGTCACGGGGTCAGCGCCTGCTTGCGCCGCGCCATTCATGCTGCGTTTGTAATCGCATTTTGGCTCGTCGTTATAACCCGTACAGCCAATAAACGTGCCGTAGCGGCTTAATTGTTTTTGTAAAGGTTTGCCGCATTTTGGGCAAGCTTCGTCAATCAGCTCGTTGCCTGGGCGGTCCACATCGGCTTTGCTAATAATTTGGTTGTTAAAATCCTGCCAAAATTCCGCCATCAGCGGAATCCACTCGCGCGAGCCGTCCGCCACGTTATCAAGCGCATTTTCTAAGTTGGCGGTAAAGTCATAATCCACATATTTTGTGAAATGCTCGGTTAAAAACTTAGCCACTACGCGGCCAACATCGGTCGGCGTAAAGCGTTTTTTGTCGAGGATAACGTATTCGCGATCTTGCAGCGTACTGATAATGCTGGCGTAAGTAGAGGGGCGGCCGATGCCGTATTCTTCCAGAATTTTCACCAAACTGGCCTCGCCGTAACGCGGTGGCGGCTCGGTAAAATGTTGATCGCCGTAGATTTTTTCTACGTTTAATATTTCGCCAGTTTCAAGATGTGGAAGTTTGCTTTCACCTTCCTCCTCCTCGTCATCGCGGCCTTCCATATACACCGCGATAAAGCCTGGGAATACTAGGGTTTGACCTGTGGCACGGAATAAATTGGCCTCGCTACCAACGGCTAAATCGACACTCACCGCATCAAATTTTGCGGGCGACATTTGGCAAGCCAAGCTGCGTTTCCAAATCATTTCGTAGAGTTTAAATTGCTCGTCGTTCAAGTATTGGCGCATCGCCGCTGGGCTGCGGGCTATGTCTGTTGGGCGAATCGCCTCATGCGCTTCTTGCGCATTTTTGGCTTTGGTTTTGTACATAATGGGCGATTTTGGTAAGTAATCTGCCTCAAAATTCTTTTTCACATAATCGCGAATGCTCATCACCGCTTCCGTCGCCATGCTAAAAGAGTCAGTTCGCATATAAGTAATTAAACCAACCGTGCCGCTGCCAACATCCACGCCCTCATACAGCTGCTGCGCTACGCGCATAGCGCGGCTAGTGGTAAAGCCAAGTTTACGCACCGCCTCTTGTTGCAGGGTCGATGTGGTAAACGGTGCGGCAGGGCTACGGCTACGCTGTTTCTTTTCAACGCGTGAAACGGTGGTTTTGCCAGCGCTCGCCAGCAGCAATTTACCCACAATATCGGCTTGCTGGTCGTGATTAATTACCGTAAATTGCTCTATTTTTTCATTGTTTAACAGCACTAGTTTGGCGTTAAAACTGTGCGCATGTTTCAGTGCGTCTAAATGAATCGTCCAATATTCTTGATTTTTAAACGCTTCAATTACAGCTCGCGCTCTACAATTAAACGTAGCGCAGGGCTTTGTACGCGACCAGCAGAAAGGCCTCTGCGGATTTTTTTCCATAATAATGGCGATAAATTAAAGCCAACCAAATAATCGAGCGCACGCCGTGCTTGCTGGGCGTTGACCAAGTTCATGGCAATATCACGCGGGTTATCAATAGCGTGTTTCACCGCAGTTTGCGTTATCTCGTTAAACTCTACGCGTTTAAGTAATTTATTTTTAAGTAACTTTTTCTCGGCTAAAATTTCAGCAATATGCCAAGAGATTGCCTCGCCTTCACGATCTGGATCGGTTGCCAGATAAATGCTATCGGCGCTTTTAACCGCTTTGGTAATTGCATCCATGTGTTTGGCATTGCGCTCAATAATTTCGTATTTCATGGCGAAACCATTGGCAGGGTCAACCGCCCCATTTTTCGGGATTAAGTCCCTTATATGGCCGTAGCTAGCCAACACCTCAAACTCGCTCCCAAGATATTTTTTGAGTGTTTTGGCTTTAGAAGGTGATTCTACAATCAGTAATTTAGACATCGAGACCCATGAAAATAAAGCGATAATTAGTAAATTGCTAAGATAATAGCAAGCTAACTAGCAACTAGACAATAAAACAATTGTTAATAAAATAAATTAAAATCCGATTGCGGGTTTATTTGTTGCGAGAAAACTCAATGCGCGTGCCATCGTTGCTCGCAAAATTTAAAGCGTTACCTTGTGTGGCAATATCGCCAAACTTGATATGGTCAAACATAGGATCTTCATCTGATTTTTCAGCTTGCGTTAAGCCTTTAAAGTCGTACAAATCAAAATCTGCCAAGTGCGAGGGCTCTACATTGCCAATGGCGCGGAAGATATTATTAATGCGGCCTGGCTGCTCCAGCTCCCACGCTTGCAGCATGGCTTTGATATTTTGACGCTGCATATTGGGCTGGCTACCACATAAATCGCAGGGAATTATTGGAAACGCCATTTGCCGCGCGTAACTGGCAATATCTTTCTCAGCACAATATGCCAGCGGGCGGATGACGATATTTTGTTTATCATTAGTCGCCAATTTGGGCGGCATCGCCTTCATTTTCGCGCCAAAAAACATATTCAAAAACAGCGTTTCTACAATATCATCGCGATGATGCCCAAGCGCTATTTTATTAGCCCCCAGCTGTTTTGCCGTGGTGTAAATAATGCCACGCCGCAGACGAGAGCAAAGAGAACAAGTCGTTGCACCTTCGGGAATCTTCTCTTTTACTACTGAATAAGTATCCGCCTCTACAATGCGGTAATCCACGCCTAAACTTTTAAAATATTCGGGCAAAATATGCTCGGGAAAATTCGGCTGCTTTTGGTCTAAATTCATCGCAATCAATTTAAAATCAATCGGCGCGCGCTCTTGCAAGGCCAACATCATCATCAGCATGGTGTAACTATCTTTGCCGCCGCTCATGCACACCAGTACGGTGTCGCCATCCTCAATCATGTTGTAATCGCCAATGGCCTTGCCCGTGGCCGAGATTAAGCTATTGCGCAGTTTGATGAAGTTATTGGAATGGTTATCGGGTAAGTGTTTAATCATAAAGCGTATTATACGAGATAAGCTTAAATAATCAGCAACAAAGCTTTTGCGGCATTTATAAAACGTGATAATGTAATGCAAATGAATTACAAATGGTTTGCAAAAGGAGCAAATAATGAAAACTGCCACAATCCCCGCATTGCGCGTAGAGCCAAAATTGCGCGAAGCCGCAGAAAGCGTGCTGGCGAATAATGAAACGCTATCAAGCTTTGTAGAGGAATCGCTACGCGCCAATATCGAGCGCCGCTTGCATAGCCAAGCGTTTATAGCGCGTGGTTTAGCCTCGCGCGATGAAGCTAAAATTAGCCAAGAATATTACTCTGCCGAAAGTGTACTGGCCGAATTGGGCGAAATGCTAAAAAAGGCTCAGCAGGTTTAAATTAAAAAAAGTGAGCTACCAAATACGC
The DNA here is from genome assembly GCA_043776535.1 of Methylotenera sp. Lineage (GTDB taxonomy): Bacteria > Pseudomonadota > Gammaproteobacteria > Burkholderiales > Methylophilaceae > Methylotenera_A. The sequence continues at coordinate 5,698 of JAYVRE010000213.1, forward strand.
TTTACCAAAGCCGCGCGCGACGACATTAAACGGCTTTATGCTTTTTTGCTTGTGCAAGATATTCAAGCCGCCAAACGCGCGCTAGAAGCCATTAACAAAGCCATGGAACTACTAAAAACATTTCCATTTACTTGCAGAAAAGCCAAAGCCGACAATCCATTTCTGCGCGAGCTTATTATCAGCTTTGGCGCAAATGGCTATGTGGCGATGTTTGAGATAGAAGAAGATAACTTCATCACTATTTTGGCGGTAAGGCATCAAAGGGAAGATGATTATCGGTAGTAAAAAATCGGTCTCTAATCACCTTACTTGTCGCGGCAATCAGGCTGTTACGCAAACGAATGAAGTTGTTGGAATGGTTGTCGGGTAAATGGTTAATCATGTGGATATTATAAAGAAATTGCGTAAGCCTTCGATATAAAAAGAAAAAGCAGACCGAAGTCTGCTTTTTATATCGGTGGGGTTGTTTTTCAACTTCCCCTTGTTACCGATAGTCCCCACCATCGGAATACCTGATACACTT
>JAYVRE010000214.1:0-6215 GCA_043776535.1 Methylotenera sp.
CTGTGCTGGCATAATCACCACGGACAAAATCTTGGTCAAAAATCAGCAGCTCGTTTTGTGCTTTGGCAATCACCAAATTCAGCGCCGCTTCATAATTACGCTCACCCAAAATGATGGTGTCAGGTTTCAGTTCGGTCTCAGACATTGCGCCTCCTTACTCATTATTAAAACTGATAAAACCAGCCAAAAAAGATTCAAACATAGCATCGCCAACAGCCGCATGGATATTGGCTGTCAGGGCGATTATTTCGAGAAATTTTTTATCTGCAAACTCTTTCATTATGGTAACAATTTCTGCTGATACCACTAATCTTTCGCCATTAAGATAAAAATTATTTTGCGTAAATAATAACTGAGATTTTAAACTTAAATATAAAGCTTTTTGGCTTAATCGTTTGATAAATTCAGTTTTTAATATTTTACGATTCGGCTCAAAAACCACATCTAGCTTAGGTTCTGTTAAATATTTGCCTAAAAAATCCGCGACTTTATCGTTACCCCAAGTGATTTTTTGCAATATCTCGCTTACTTTGTTAATCATATCAGCGCTAATTTCAGCGGGATGATTTTGTAGCTTTAAATCTGCATCCGCGTACAAGCACTCTGCATACAAAGCGTCAGCGCTGATATCGTCTTGTAGATAACTCAAAAACTCATGTTGCAACTCTTGGGTTTTGGGCGCTCTAAAACCTATCGAATAGGTCATGCAATCGTCAGATTCTGAAATTCCCCAATGCGCGATTTGTGGCGGCAAGTAAAGCATATCGCCTGCTTCCAGCAGCCATTCTTGCTCGCTTACAAAGTTTTTTAGTATTTTTAAGGGCGCGCCTTCAACCAAACTTAAATCGGTTTGTGCCGATATTTTCCAGCGTCGCTTGCCTGTGCCTTGCAGCAAAAACACGTCATACGAATCCACATGCGCGCCCACGCCGCCGCCAGCGGGCGCGTAACTCACCATTAAGTCATCAAGTCGTGCGTGTGGAATAAAATTGAATTGCGCCAATAATGCCGCGGCTTCTGGCAGGTGTTGATTCACGCCTTGCACCAGCAGCGTCCAATTTTTGGCAGGTAACTTTGCAAAAACCGCTTCATCAAACGGACTACTTTTTACTGACCACTTATCTTTTTGTTGTTGAATAATGCGCGCTTGCACATCGTCCTCGCAAGCTAAGCCAGCCAAGTCATTGGGCGAAATTAAGCCTGTAAAATTGGGTATCGCATTCTTAATTAGTAAAGGCTTTTTCTGCCAATATTCGGCCAAAAATTGCGTGGGCGTTAAGTTGTTCAGTAGTTGTAATGGCTTATTCATAGCGCATATTTTAATCGGATTTTTCAGCTAATTAACAAGAAATAGAATTAAATTGCGAAGATATATATGCGGGTATATAGTTAAGCATTGCGTTAAATATGTGTACTGTCATTCTGACGAAAGTCAGAAGCTTGTTAAATAATCACTAGATTGCGGGTCAAGCCGCAATGATAAAAAGTAATTTTAAACATTTTGGGAGTTTTAAAATGAATAAGCCTGTTGATCTTGAAGTTACCACCCACCACGGTGGATGTCCGCACGATTGCCCAGATACTTGCAGCATGGTTTATACGGTAAAAGATAAGCAATTAATCTCTGTCACAGGCAATAAAGAGCACCCCATGACGCGCGGCGGTTTGTGCGTAAAACTGCACGATTACGAAAAACGCCATTATCACCCCGACCGTTTGCTTTACCCCATGAAACGCACTGGCCCCAAAGGCAGCAAGCAATTTAAACGTATTTCTTGGGATGAAGCGCTGGACGAGATTTCCACAAAGTGGAAAAAAATAATTAGCGAGGATGGCTCACAAGCGATTTTGCCTGTGAGTTATTTGGGTAACCAAGGTTTAGTGCACGGCTTAAATGGTGGCGATGCGTTTTTTAACCGCATGGGCGCAACCGTGTGCGAGCGTACATTTTGCGGAGAAGGCTCGTGTACCGCATGGTTACTCACTGTTGGGCCAACTGCGGGGGTTGATCCTGAGAGTTTTTGCCATTCAAAATATATTGTGATTTGGGCGTGTAATTCAGTTAGCACCAATTTGCACCACTGGCATATTGTAAAAGAAGCGCAAAAGCGTGGCACAAAAGTGGTGGTGATAGATGCGTATGCCAGCAGAACCGCCAAAGAGGCCGATTGGCACATTGCGCCCAAGCCTGGCACCGATGGCGCGCTGGCAATGGCGATGATGCACGTGATTATTGAAGAAGGTTTGCAAGATCAAGATTATATTGATAACTACACGGTTGGCTTTAAAGAGCTGGCCGCGCGCGCCAAAACCCGCACGCCAGAATGGGCAGAGAAAATTACGGGAATCCCCGCCGCAGACATTCGCAAATTTGCGCGTGAATACGCAACAACGCCGCCAGCGGCTATTCGGGTGGGCGTTGCTTTAGAGCGCAGTTATGGCGGCAGCCAAGCTATTCGTGCTGTGACTTGCTTGCCCGCGCTCATTGGCGCTTGGCGTGAAGTGGGTGGCGGTATTTTGCAGTTCCCAGTGTGGGAGCACCCCTATAAGTTTGACGTGATTTGCCGCCCAGATTTAATTCCAGAAGGCACACAAGTGGTGAATATTTTACAACTTGGCCGCGCGCTCACGGGTGAAATCAATTTAAAAACGCCGATTAAATCACTCATGGTGTGGAACACAAATCCTGTCACGCAATCGCCCGAAGCCGACAAAGTGGTAAGCGGCCTAATGCGCGAAGATTTGTTCACCGTTGCGGCAGATCACTTTTTATCCGATACCGCATCATATGCCGATATTGTGCTGCCAGCCGCCATGGGCGCGGAGTATGAAGATATGGTGCTTTCTTGGGGGCACATGTATTTGACTTACAACGAAAAATGTATCGAGCCACCAGGTGAGGCCTTGCCCAACAACGATATTTTCCGCCGCTTGGCAGCATTGATGGGTTTTAAAGAAGATAACTTTAAATGGAATGATTCTGAATGTTTAGAAAATTATGTCGCTTGGGATTCGCCCGCTTGTAAAGGCATTGACTTGGCTTACTTGCGCAAACATGGCTTTGCGCGGCTGGCGATGGACAACAAAGATAATCGCGCACCGCACAAAAATGGCAACTTCCCCACGCCAACCGGCAAATGCATGTTTATGGTTGAAGGCGCTAAAAACTTTGTGGCAGGGCCTTTCCGCCAAATGTACGATGGCTTTCAGCCAGGTGAAGATTTAGACCCGCTGCCAGACCATTTGGCATCGCGCGAAAGCCCAGAAAGCAACCCAGCGCTAGCAAAAAAATATCCACTTAATATTTTAACGCCAAAAAGCCATGGCTTTTTAAATAGCTGCTATGCCAATGTGGCCGAGAAAATTAAAAACCAAGGCGAACAGTTTGTATTGATGAACGCGGTAGATGCAGACAAACGCAAAGTGAAAGAAGGCGACAAAGTGCGCGTGTTTAACGACCGTGGCGCGTTTGAAGCAGTTGCAAGAATCACCAAAGATGTCAACTCTGGTGTGGTTGTCACTACGCTAGGCTATTGGCGACAGCTTAACAAAGGCACGGTAAATAGCGTAAGCCCCGCCGAGTTTGGCGATATGGGTAACTCGAATGTGGTGTGCGATAGTTTGGTAGAGGTGGGATTGGCTTAGTTGCAATATTCAAGGTATGTACCACAGCCAAATTGACATTAAATTGTTAGAGATAATGCTCAGTTCAATAGCAACTCTAGTTGCAGCATTTGCTGGGGCTTGGGTTGCGTTTAAATTAGAAAGTACTCGGCGAAAGAAAGAGACGGTGGATAGGCACCAAGCCGCTGCAAACCGTGCTCTCTATACTATTTATAATCTTTGGAATGTTCTTTATCAATTCCAAAAAGAATCTATAGATGAAATTAGAGGACATGATGATACTTGGCTGAATATGAATGCCACTTTACCTTCTAGTTATGGGTTAACTTCCTTTCAAGCTGATGAGTTGTCCTTTCTTTTGCAAACAAAATATGTCAATACATATTCAGAGTTATTGTTAGAAGAACAACGTTTTTGGATTGCGATAAAGCAAATTGAATTGCGTTCTTCTATTGTACTTAATGAGGTATTTCCAAAAATGGCAGCGGCTACCGTGCCAATTGGCGCTAAGTTAACTGAAGCAGAGATTGAAAAAATTATTGGTATTGACGTTTTACATAAACTTAAGAAAATAACTACAGGAATAATCGAGAATGTTGATGAAGACGTTAAATCTTTGATAGAAACACATGACAAATTGCGCACTGCAATGAAGTCAATTTATCCTAAGAAGAAGTTCGTAATTATTTTATTCAAAAACCAATCCGAAAATTAATTTATTTTGTTTCGCTCGCTCGCTCGCGCGCGACTAGCGACCCTATTTCTTTTGCTTAGCCAAAAGAAATAGGGGAAAGAAAAGGCGACCCCGTGCCGCTTTATACTTCGGCCTTAGCGCCGCATCTGCGTGGTGACTGCGGAACTCATGCCTTCGGCACTCAAACAGTCCTCGTCACCTTGCATCTGCCGCTCAAGCCGAAGGCGCGGCAAGCCAGTATTTGGCTTCCCCAATTTGCTAAGCCACTAAAGTGGCAAGCAAAGTGTGAGCGGCAGCAGGGGAATAAAGTCAAAACAAACCATGCGAATGCGGCCATCGTTTATTTAATGCGCAAATCTTTCAAATTCTCCGTCATTCCAGCGTAACCGCAAGGGTCATCCCCGCAGAATATATGCGCTAAAGCGCATTATTCGTACGTGAGAGGCTGGAATCCAGGCAACCCACATGCTTAGCTCTGCTGAGATAGGTAACCGCTCTAAATTCTACCTAGCCTAGATTCTGGCCTGCGCCAGAATGACGGTGATGTAGGAGTGCAATTAATTGCACGAAAGGCTTCGCGATTTAAAAATCGCTCCTACAAAGTCAACATCTGCTATGTGCGTAAGCCCCTCGCCCGTAGGCGGTATTAGCAAAGACTTGGCTGATGTAGTTTATCAGCCTAGCCAGGTGCTTAGTTGTTCCACCAGAGGGGTTGGGGAGAGGGTGTCATTCTGACGGGAGCAATGCTTTTTATAACTCACCACGGAATTCAGTGTGTTTTTAACGAGCGTTCGCGTTAAAATAATCCAAATGCAAAGCACCCACCAAAAAAATCAAAATCTTCATTTTTATCGCGACCTGCCGCTGATAAGCACGTTTTCTGAATCTACCTTAACTAAAAACCATGTCGATTTGCCGCTGGATTGGTGGGTGGTCATTGCAGATGTGATTGGTTCTACCAAGGCGATTGAGCAAGGCGCGTATAAAAAAGTGAATACGGTTGGCGTGGCGTGTATTGCGGCGGTGGTCAATGTTGATTTAAGTGTTGAAATTCCATTTGTATTTGGTGGTGATGGCGCTACATTTGCCATACCCGATAGTTTGCGTGAGCGGGTGGAGATTGCGCTGCGCGGCGCACAGCAGCTAGCGCAGAACAGTTTTGGCTTAGGTTTGCGCGTGGGTTTGGTGCGTGTTTCAGATTTAATGGCTGATGATTTTTGGGTGAAAGTGGGCAAATTTAAATTATCGCCACATGTGACGCAAGCGGTGTTTTCTGGGCGCGGTTGGGAGGAGGCCGAGCGGCGTGTTAAAACGCCTAATGCAGCGGGGGTTATTCGTGTGCTTGCGAACGAGGGCTTGGCGGAGGCCAGCTTTGAAGGTTTTGAATGCCGCTGGCAGGGTGTGCCAAGTTTTAATGACCATAAGCTGGCTTTGCTGGTGTGCGCAACCTCTAAAAATGCTGAAACTAATCTAAGTACTTACCAAAGCGTATTAGAGAAAATTCAAACCATTTATGGCGATGTGCTGCAATATCACCCGCTACAGGCCAAGACCATGCGGTTGAGTTTTAACCCTAAATTATTAGCACACGAGTGGCGGGTGCGTACAAGCCATTTTGTTGTGCGGCAGCGCTTATTGTATTTAGCTAAAATGCTGTTTCAAAATTTTGCAGGCATGATTTTGTTTGCCAGAAACATGGATACTGAAACGACCAAGTGGAGCGAATATCGAGATGAATTGGTGGATAACTCAGACTTTCGCAAATTTGATGGCATGCTGCGCATGGTAATAGATGGCACGGAAGCGCAAGCCACACAGCTAGAGCAGTTTTTGCAATCTGAAAATCAGCTGGGAAATTTAGCTTTTGGTTTGCATAAATCGCGCGAGGCTTTGGTGA
>JAYVRE010000215.1:0-6204 GCA_043776535.1 Methylotenera sp.
TAAATAACCAAGATTCATCGACATCGATAACGCATCACCCGCTGTTTCACCCAGCGTAGTTGCAAGAATTTTGATTACCCAAAAAATTAGTGTGAGCTCAGGCACTTTGCTTAAAGCATATTTGCTTGCATTATCCATTAGGTAACCTATTCATTTAATGAAATTATCTGTACTTAAATAAGCATGGCCGTCTCGTTATAGACGGCCATGCTACCTTGCCTAACTGGGTTTTACGCCTTTGTCGTCTTGGCCATCTTTTTCATTTTCTATTGTATTTTCTAAAACTTTACCCGTTTGAGCATCAATACTCACTTCATGCGAGGCTTTACCTGCTTCTATCTCAAAAGAGTAGCGAAGACCACCACTTTCTTTCTCTAGCTCTTCCTCTGTGATTTTTCCAGGTTGTGTTTTCAGTGCGATTGCGCGCGCTTCAGTGATAGTAATTTTGGCATCTTTCGCCAATTTTTCACCTTCATAGGCATGCGCGCTTAAAGCACCTGCCATCAGCAATAAACCTAGGCCTGCTGTAACAACTTTTTGATTCATAACCATTTTCAATTCTCCTAAAATTAAACTAGCATCACAAAATGTAATGCCATGAAGACATATTAAATGGTCAACACTTAACGAAGACTTACAAAGGAAAAGTAATTTTTAATTATTTACTGTTGAACTGTTTTGCTGGAAATGTAACTGTCACAACCAAACCTGTACACTTTAAATTATCCGAAAGTTCTAATATGGCATGATGTGCTTCGGCAATATTATGCACAATCGCTAGGCCAAGCCCGCTACCAGTAGCTTCAGTGCCTTCTCGCCTGTAAAAGCGATCTAACACGCGTTTACGATCCTCAGCTGGAATGCCATGACCATTATCAGCCACGCATAAAACGACTTGATGTGCCTTACTTTTAACGCTCACGTTTATTTGACCAAAGTTGGGGGTGTAACGGATGGCGTTATCAATGAGGTTACTGATTAAAATACGTAGATTTTCTTGCTGACCCAATATCATGGTATTGGGGCTTGCTTCTAATCTTAATTCGCTATGGTTTATTGCCGCAAAGGGCATAAAATCTTGTACGGCATTTTGTGCTAAAGCACTTAAATTAACAGATTCAAATTGCGAGGATACCGCTTGCACTTCGCTTCTGGCAAGGTTAAGCAATTGCCCAACCAAATGAATACATCTATTTAAACGTTCATTAAGTTTACTAAATCCTGTTTCCAACTGAGTGTCTTTATTGGCACGCTCTGTTAATTGCAGTTGCAGTTTAAGTGCAGTTAATGGAGTGCGTAACCCGTGTGCAGCATCGGCAATAAAGGCGCGTTGCGTCTGCATGGCTTGGTTTAAACGCTGCAATAGCTGATTAAGCGCCACTACCATTGGCTGAATTTCTAACGGCAAGTCAACTATTGGCAAGTCAATTTCATCTATGGGCTGCATAGCATCTTGGTGACGTTTAGCCACAGCCGAGGCAACGGCTTGTAAAGGCCTTAAACTGCGCCCTACCACTACCCAAATAAGCCCTGCCAATAGTGGGATAAGCATTAAAAAAGGCAGCAGCATACGTGCCGCTAAGCTTGCCGCTAATTCATTACGTTCTTCTATAGGCTGCGCTACCTGTATGTGTTGCGCGTTGCGCTGCAAAATAAATATTCGCCATGCCTTATTTTGATAAGAAACCGTCTGTAAGCCAGCCAAATTGTAACGCGGTAAGGCGCGGGCTGGTTTTGGGTTGTATATAAGCCTTGATTGGGCATTCCATACTTGAATTACGTTATCTTCGTCCAGCTCTTTATCGGTAGATTCTAAGGTGATGACATCATTTTGCACCTGTATTGATAAAGCAACTTGCTTGAGCTGATAATCAAACAGTTCACTTATTTCTTCTTGCGCAAGCCAATACATACTTAGGCCAGCAATGCTGATGGCGATTAACATGCCAAGCGTTAACCAAAGCAACAAGCTTTGCCGAATTGATTTCACGGTAAATTTAAGGGTGGATTTAATGGTGGATTCAAGGATGGATTTAAAGGTGCTGCCACCTTATAACCAACACCGCGCACATTCACTATAAAATCTGCACCTAATTTTTTGCGCAAGCGATGAATATGTACTTCTACACTATTGCTGGCCACTGCGTTATCCCAGCTATAAAGTTTTTCTTCTAACGCTGACAACGACAACACACGCCCTGGTGGATCAAGCAAGGCGAGTAACAAAGCAAATTCGCGTGCTGACAAATTGATTAATTGTTCACCTATATATACCTCGCAGTTGGCGGGGTTGCAGCTAAGTACGCCAACGGTAATAACAGGCTGTATGCGGCCACTATGGCGGCGTAGCAGGGCGCGCACCCTTGCAAATAGCTCATTTATATCAAATGGCTTAACTAAATAATCATCCGCGCCAGCATCTAATCCAGCAACCTTGTCTGCCAATGCATCACGTGCTGTCAAAATTAATATGGGTAGAATACCGCCTTGTTTCCGGTAATCTTTTAGCACCTGTAAACCCTGTTTTTTTGGTAAGCCCAAATCTAACAACAGCAAGTCATAGACACCATTAGCCAAAGCTAACTCTGCACTAAGGCCATCTTTAACCCAATCTAGCGCATAGTTTTCACTGGTAAGCGCCTCGCTAATGCTCTCACCAATCATAGTATCGTCTTCTACCAACAGCAAGCGCATCGATTATCCTTATTGCAACACATTAGGCAAAAACTAGGCTTAAGTTTCGCAACCTTGCTTAAACTATATTAAGCAAATTACTTGGATGGATTGGCATTGCTTATTAATGTTTGATTCTGCATCAACATATCTTTTTTGGTTTCACACATTTTTGTATCCAGCTCAAAAGCCACTAGCAGGGTGCAAAAAACATCATCATGACTTAGTGCGTAATCTTTATAGGGTTTAAGTTGGTCTAATTTATAGTCAAAATGTTTGCCCATCCACACAATAGCAGGCACATGGGTTTGCTCTTTGGGTGCAATCATGTACGGGGCGGCATGTAAGTAAAAACCATGCTCGCCTAAAGATTCCCCGTGGTCGCTCACATAGAGCATGGCGGTGGCATGGCTGTCATCGTATTTCTTTAGCAAATCAATCACGTTCGATAAGAAATAATCCGTGTAAAGAATCGCATTATCGTAGCTGTTATCAATTTCTTGCTGGCTGCAATCTCGCAGCTCACCTGTCATGCACATCGGCTTAAACTTCTCAAATTCTTTTGGGTATCTTCTGTAATACTCAGGCCCGTGATTACCCATTTGGTGTAGCACAATTAAAATATCTTTGCCTTTTCTGGCTTCAATGTATTTATCTAGGCCGTTTAGCATACCAATATCTCTACACTCACCTTCGCATATTGGGTTTAAGGTGGGGCTTTTAAAATCCTCATATTTCATGCGGGTTGCCACACCTTTTGAGTCTGAATTATTATCGCGCCACAAAATTTGCACGCCATTTTCAAACAACACGTCTAATGCATTTTGTTGATTCAAGGCTTTTTCTTTATCGTAACCATCTCGTCCCAGAGTAGAAAACAAGCACGGCACAGAGACACTAGTAGAAGTTCCGCAAGAAGATACATTGCTTAAACTCAGCACGTCTTGCTTTGCAAGCAATGGATTGGTTTCTCTGTGGTAGCCATTTAGTGAGAAGCGATCTGCGCGCGCGGTTTCGCCCACCACTAATATCATCAATTCAGTTCTTTTTGCTAATGTGCCAACCATCACCGCATCTTGTGCGATGTGCTTTAGTGGCACTGCTTTTGCAATGCTAATTTGCTGACTTAAATATTTGATCACTGAATATGTAGAATAAGTGGGATTTGCATAAAAACGGGTGATTTTATGCTCGCGAATAAATGAGGTATAACCCGCTGTAAATGGCGCAATAAGCACCACTAGCGACAACACTAAAAGCCCCAGCAAGCGTAATCTAGATTTAAACTCCGCACCAACATTGGTGATGACTGGGCAATATTTAATCACCAACCAAGCTGGAATAATGCCGAGCAATAGCGTTCTAATAGCTAAATTGACACTTAACAGGCCAGCAAATTCTTGCGGATTAGTTTGCATAATATTGTCTATCATCACAATATCTATAACCACACCAAACTGATCCATATAATAAGCAGCTTGCGAAGCAAGCACTAAAAACAGCGCTAAAATCCAGCGTGTTGCTCTGCCATGGCAGATTAATAAAAAGAAAAGTGCAGTTAATACCGTGAAAAATGCGGCTAGCGATAAAAGAAAGGGCAAGTTGCTTAAGGTTAGCGGGTATATTTCTACAATTCGGCTAAAAAGTGACCAGTTGCCCGTGAGCATAATAAAAGCGACCACTAACAAAATGGCGCGGCTTTGGGTGCTTATTTGCTTAACAGGGCCAATAAAGTTAAACAGAATATTGCGTATTGAAGGCATCATTAATTACTTCTCGATTACTAATTTAGTAAGCACAAGCTTTTTAACTGTGCAGCTGTTTTGATACTTTTATTGAACATTTAAATGACGGGTTTAAATTACGGGTTTAAATTTTCCGATTCCTTCAACCGCCCTGATTTAAACGCGCGGCTTGCAGTTTGGTAGTAAGCAATTGCCTCATTCAACAGCGCATCATTCATGGTTGTTGGGGTCGATTCTAAGGTCACAGGGTCAATCTTATAGGCCTCGGTTTTTTGTTTAGGCGAAAGCACAATCAATATGTCGTTTTTATAATAACCTAACTCTTGATAATTGCTAATAAAAGCGCGTGATGCAGTTTGCTCGTCGGCCTCTTCAAACAAGGCTTGCCCAAAAAAGTGCTCATCGCCTTTCGCGCCCAGCAAATCTAATATGGTGGGTGCAATATCAACCTGACTAGCCATGCGTGTGTAATGACCTGCTGGCAACATATCAGGTGCGTAAAAAAATAAGGGGATATGATATTTATTAACTGGTAACTTAGTTTTGCCAGCCACTGATGAGCAATGATCCGCCACGATAATAAACAAAGTATCTTTAAACCATGGCTTGGTTTTGGCGTTTTTAATCAATTGCCCAATGGCGTAATCGGTGTATTTCACCGCACCTTCACGCTTACCTTGCGGCAAATCAATTTTACCTGCGGGGAAAGTATATGGCCGATGATTGCTGGTGGTCATAATATGGGCAAAAAAGGGCTTGTGCGTTTTTACATTTTTATCAAAAATCATCAAGGCATTATTAAATAAACTTTCATCATCCACGCCCCACACGTTTTCGCTTTGAATCGTCGATTTATCAAAATCGGTACGGTCTACCACCACATAATCGTTACCTCTAAAGTAATTATTCATGTTGTCAAAAACACCATAACCCCCATAGATAAAGAAAGTAGAAAAGTTTTGTGCCTCTAACATTTCGCCAACCGTGGCTAAGTGCTCGTTATTTGGGCGGTGCACAATGGCCTGCCCAGGGATAGGCGGCGTGCCTAGTGAAAGTGCATCTAGTCCACGCACAGTGCGCGTGCCTGTGGCAAAAATTTTATCAAACACTAAGCTTTCTTTAGCCAATGCATCTAAATACGGCGTTAAGTTTTCTTTATTGCCATAGCTGCCTAAATAATCTGCCGATAAGCTTTCTACCGAAATCAGAATAATATTTTTTGGGCGGCGTTTAAAAGCGCCTATTTCAATGGCTTCTAGCGCTTCGTCATGCTCTGTATCTAATAAAGCTTTAGACAGCGGTTTACGTTCTACACCATTGCTAGCCAATATTTTATCCGCCTGCACTTGCGGAATAGTTTTATAAAATTTATCGTAATCTAGCTCGTTACGGTGCGCCGCAGCGCTAAAACTGTACAAACCGTTACCAGCAAGCTCGTTAGCGTAAGCGTTTTTGCTGATTTCCATTTGGTCGATATTGGCGAATTGGTAACTGATGAGCGGCAATGCAATCACCGCAATGAATAATTTTGCTTTGTGTTTAAAAGGCTTAAAAGCGCTATCAAATTGAATAAATTGACTCAACACTAATAATATGACAGCCGCAACTAGCGCTATCGCCAACAAAATCAGTGGTACAGGGTAAGATTCGCGGATATTGCCAATCACCTCATTGGTGTAAATAAGATAATCGACCGCAATAAAGTTAAATCGGGTGGTGAATTCTTGCCAAAAAATAAGCTCAGAAACTGCGCCAAACAACAAGCCGAAGGTGACAAAAAAAGCTA
>JAYVRE010000216.1:0-6202 GCA_043776535.1 Methylotenera sp.
GCTTCAAGTTCCGCCATGCAAGCGGCTTTGAATGCATGGGCGAGTTGTAAATTATTCATGTTTAATTCATTCAATCTGGCTCAAAAAATCATCTGCTAATATTTGTGCAATATTCACTGGTGAAACACCCTGCAAGCCGCGCCAGGCGGGGATGCTGTTCACTTCTAGCACCCACAATTTACCATTGCTGTCGCGAATCACATCAACGCCGCAATAGGCTATGTCTAGCACCAGAGCGGCATGCAGGGCTATGGCTAAAACATCATTTTCTACGCTTTTATCTAAAATATTTTCACACTTTGCACCTTGCGCCACGTTATGCAGCCAAGTATTGCCTGTTCTTTTCATGGCGGCAACCGCTTGATTATTCACAATAAATACGCGGTAATCATGCGGTGCATGAATAAATTTCTGCAAGTAAAAAACGCCATCAACATAGGCATCCATTGGCAATGCTGGCTTAGTTTTGTCCGCCAAACGCACGCCTTGTCCTTGCGAGCCAAATAACGGTTTAATCACTAATTGTGTATTTTTAGAAATAATATCATGCGCATGATGGCGCGATTCGCAGACCCATGTTTGCGGCGTAGCAATGCCCGCTTGCTGCAACAAAAAGCTAGTCATGGCTTTATCTACCGTGCGCTCAATTGCCTTGCCATCGTTATAAACACTCACACCTAGCATTTTTAGAATATGCAAAATATTTAAGCGCGTGGTGATTTGCTGCAAAGTGCCGCCCGCAATGCCGCGCACAAAAGCCGCTTTAGGCAGACTGTTAATTTTATCCTTGGCAAAATGTGGGATTTTAATGTTTGGTTTTTCAGCGGATAAATCAATCACGCAATTTTGCAGCGACACGAAAACCGCTTGTACACCGCGCGTAGCAAAGGCTGTGGCTAATTGTGCGCCGTGCCAACCGCCGTCGCTAACGACTTCATCTGTAAAAATAGGGATTCGCATTTACTTTCACATGCTTTCTGTGTTTTGTAAATCAGGCTTTAGCCTGACCTAACGGGTTAAAACCCAACCTACAAAAATAATTACTGACCAAATGAAACACTTAACAAAGCTTTATTCAACTCGCCGCCAGCAAAACTGTTGCCTGTTTCTAGGTTGGTTATATTGACCATTGCTGGCGAAAATAGCATTGGGTCTATTTGGTAAAAATCCATATTCACCGCCTTAAATATATCCGCAAACGGTTTGCCGTAATCTTTGGAGCTATTACTAGGCAACTCGCGCGCTAATTTTTCGGCTTCGGCGTCACTACATTTCACGTTTAATTGCACGTAGCCGCCGAATAAAATCGCGTCATTGCTACGCCCCATCGCGGTTATAAAGCTTGCTGAAATTGGCGGTAAAGGCGCAGAACCACTGCCTGAAATAATCGCATCGAGCGGAAAATGCAGCGTATGCGCTTTATGCAACGCCACCTCTAGCACCCGCGCTACTACTTGCGTTGCGCCTGCTATACTGGTGGTTGGCGTTAAAATAAAAGTTAAGTTTTCAGGCTTAATATGCGTATCGCGCGCCACTTTTTCGATAATTTCAACGGGCGGGATTTTATTTGTTTCTAAAATTAATACTGTAGATTCGGCATTGTCTTTGTAATTCAGCTCTTTAAATAACTCCTCGCGCTGTGCCAAACATCTTGCAGGGCCGCTGCCGAGTGAAAAAAACTTTTCATGTTGCAATGCCCAGCCCGCATATTGGCTGCCAAGGCATGCCAATACTGGCGTTTGCGATTTTACCTTAATGTTACTTGCGTCGCTAAAATTCACTTCACCCAAACCGCCCATGCAAATTTCTGCAATGATGCGCCCTGCTTCTGCGCTGCCTGCTATATCAATGCCCGCGTCGATAATTGTTGCGCCAGTGACGTGCTGCGATACCTTAATATTTAACGCGCTAGCTTGTGCAATTAAGCTTTCAAGCAATGGCTTGTAAGCCCTATGTATACTGGGTTGTAGAGCATTCATATCAAGCTATTTTCATTTAAAAAAGTAAAGAATATCACAACAACGCTACGCGCTGCATGACCTTTTTGCGCGCTAGCTTGGCGCTACGCGCATCGGCCAGCACGGTACAAATTGGTGCGCCCGCCGCTATTTCGCTATTGGGTTGCGGAATATCACACACCCAGCCTGGCCAATCCATATTTGCTGGCACTTTTGTTGGCATATTGGCCGTTTTATTTGCGTAAACGATATGCATTGCTTTGGCTTGTTTTTCTACTGTTGGCCACTGTTTCAATTCGCCTACACATGCTTGCATGTGAGCAGCAAACAAATCACACTTTTTTGCCGAATACAGTTGCAAACTGGCTGATAAGCGCGGGTTAATTTCAAGCATATAAACCTTATTTTCATGTAGCAAAAAATCGCAACTATTAATACCTTTTAAGCCAAAAAACAGCGTGGCTTTTGCAATAAATTCGGTGATTGTAGCTTTCACGTTTTCACTTAAATCGACATGACTAACTGCGCCACCAAAACGGTACGGTAAAACTGCACTTGAATTACACCATTGTTCATTAAAACCAATGACTTGAGAGTTTTTTTCATCCGCCAAAAATAAGCACGAATACGGTATTCCTGCTTGTATTTTTTGGTAATACAAAGTAAGGTTTTTTGGTATTTCTAGTGCCAAAACAGCTTTAATATGCGCTCCGCCACTGCCGCCGATTTGCTTCTGTAGCCAGTCAAGAGGGTCCGTTGGGCGCGAAAACGCAATTATTGGAGTGGCAATGTGGTTCAATTTACAGAATTTAGCCAACGATTGCGGGTTTTTGCAAGACTGTACTGTTTGCGGCGCATTACCAATAATTGGTATCAGCCTAGCAATTTCTGTTAAAAAATTAGGTTGCAGCTCAAAGCCTGCGCCATAACACAGGCCTATATATTTTTTTAGATCAATTTTTTGCAATACTTTTAAGAAAGCATTCGCTTCAAATTGGCCATTTTTTATGGGCGCTTGCAGCACTTGCTTGGCGTATTTTTGCGTGTCCACATCGGCAAATGCATCAATCGCGATCACCTCAAACCCCGCATGAATAGCTGCTTGCACGTAAGCGCGGCTAGAAATCGCCGCGACAATAATCCTTTTTTTAGCCACGCGCTAAGTTATTGTGCCAATAAATCACGCGCAACTTCAAATGCATCATTAAAATCAACATGCATCGGCGTGTCACTTGCCAACATATTTTGTAGCAATTTTTGCTGAGTTTTATATTTAAGCTGGCCAATCTTCAGCGCGCCAAAGCCAGCAATTTGTGTGTCAGCAATCAATGCGCCGTCACTCATTACCTCCACCCCTGCCGCCCCAGAAGGCGCAACAGCGTTCACATCGGCAATAATCTTAAGCGTTTTAGATTGTGCAAAATGTGGTGTTTCTAACACGCGCAGACCAGCAACAGCCGCGCAAATTGCCACGGTTGCGGTGTTTAATAGCTTGGTTTTAGCCGCGTCATTTGCGCCATCGACCACTTGCAATTTAAAGCCATATTTTTCATGTAACGTATCAGCATACGCTTGCATTTGCACCAGATCTTTGTGCGCTACCAATTGCACCGTTGCGCCCTGCGCTGCCACGATTAAGGCCGAAGTTGAGCCCACCGTGCCGCTTGCGCCAAATATGGCGATGGTTTGTTGGCTAAGTATTTGATTGTATTGTTTTAAGTAGGTATCAATTTTTGCAATCATCGCTGCTGCCGTAGTAAATGCGCCCGATGGGTCTGCCATAGTGCACATTTCAAACGGCGTAAACATGCTCAACACCGAGGCTTTTTGCATTTCAAGCGCAACATGAATATCGCGCCCGCCAAAAAATAATGCCTCGCGTTTAACGCCGCTAGGAGATCGCGAAAAAATCGCATCTTGCGTGAGCGCTTCCACCTCATTTAATGCCACATTGGTATAAGGCATTATCTTGTCAAAACCCGCGTCATACGCCATATTCACATCAAATGGACTGGCATTTTTGGCAGAAGTAATGAGATGTAAAATTGAGACTTTTTGCATGTTTTTAGCCTAATTGAATACTTGCACCAGTATTTTTGCTGCGCACAAGTTGAAACGAAATATTATTAAATTTTGAAAATTGTTGCTGCAAAAGCGTTAGCGTCGCATTTGCGCTTAAATCATCTTTAAAAACTGCAAAACCAGTCGGCCCCCACGAGCTTTGTCCTGCACATAACACATTGTTTTTATATAAATAATTTAAAACTTCTGCCACACTTTTGCTTTTAAAAATTCCGCCTTGGGCGGGCGCAAAGTATTCACCAGTAGCGCGCTGTAGCTTATAAATGGCACGCGAAAACTCCACATAATCGCGTTCTACAAGCGCTGGTAAAGCCTGCATAAGCACGCTATGAGCCAGTTTTTGTGCGGTTTCTAAGCTTGCCTTTGGTAGAGCGTCAAAAGCTCTTATCTCATGCTCACCATGAGCTCCTTGCTCCGCGTTGTCAATAATCAATAAAATTGGCCATTCTTGGGGAAAATCATGCCGTGCGATGATTGGCGGTGGTGCTTCAGCGTTACCGCGCCCGCCATCTATGACCAAACCGCCATGCTCAAACGTGCCAATGCCAATACCCGAGCGACTTCCTCTCTGAGTTATGGCGGCTATTTGAGGCACAGTCAACCCTAAATTAAATAGTCGATTTAAGCCTGCGCCTAATGCCAAAGCCATTTGCGTGCCAGAGCCTAATCCAGTGTGTTCTGGGATAGATTGGTTTATTTTTACAGAAAAGTCTTGTGCTATTTTATGCGCAATTTTAAGAGATTTTACTATTTTTTCGATATTTTCATACGCATGATGAGCACTGTTAACTTCAATGATCGTCTTTTCGCTTCTTGCTATTTCTATTTGAGTGCAAGGCGTATTGATACTAACGCCCAAGCTACCAAACTTGCGGCCTATGGTGCCATTTAAATCAAAAAATCCCATGTGCAATCTAGCAGAGCTTGTCACGGTAACTTTCATGGCTTTGTAATCTGAGCCTTGAGAATTTGAGCTTTGAGAATGTGGGTTGACTTGAATATTCATATTGATGCTTATTTTAACGCAAACGCTAGCGTTAATGAGCGTTAACTCAATTTAAGATGCGAATCTAGCACAAGCCATTAAGACGTAACAAAAGCGTGCAATTTTGTCAGAATACCAGCATAATTTAAGCTAATTTAGCCAACATAAAATACATTAAGGGAAAAGTATGTCATCTCACGCAATTGCATTTGAACAACTTCGCAACACCGATGTGGCATCAGTAGGCGGCAAAAACGCCTCTCTTGGCGAGATGATTTCGCAATTATCAGCCAAAGGGGTGCGCGTGCCTACTGGCTTTGCGACTACCGCCCATGCGTATCGTGAATTTTTAGCGCAAGACGGTTTAGATAAAAAAATTAATGATTTGCTGGATGTGTTAAATGCTGACGACACACAAGCTTTGGCAAAATGTGGCACGCAGATTCGCGCTTGGATTATGGCTGCGGAATTTCCTGCGGCTTTAAATGCGGCCATTGCCGAAAATTATGCGCGTTTAACTGACAGCTCTGCCGCTGGCACCACGTTTGCTGTGCGCTCATCTGCTACCGCCGAGGATTTGCCCGACGCCTCATTCGCAGGCCAACAAGAAAGCTTTTTAAACATTCATGGCTTAGATCACA
Source organism: Methylotenera sp. (assembly GCA_043776535.1). Lineage (GTDB taxonomy): Bacteria > Pseudomonadota > Gammaproteobacteria > Burkholderiales > Methylophilaceae > Methylotenera_A. The sequence continues at coordinate 5,667 of JAYVRE010000216.1, forward strand.
TTAACCACGCCATTAAAGAAGTGTTCGCATCACTTTATAACGATCGCGCCATTTCATATCGCGTGCATAAAGGTTTTGTGCATGCCGATGTCGCCTTATCCGCAGGCGTGCAGCAAATGGTGCGCTCTGACATTGGCTGCGCAGGCGTGATGTTTACCATCGATACCGAATCTGGCTTTAAAGATGTTGTATTCATTACTTCATCTTATGGCTTGGGTGAAACCGTGGTACAAGGTGCAGTCAACCCAGATGAGTTCTACGTGCATAAACCTACATTGGCGCTTGGCAAGCCTTCTATCGTGCGCCGCACCATGGGTTCTAAACTCATTAAAATGGTGTTTTCTGATGCCACACAAGCAGGCAAAAGTACGAGTACAGTCGATGTTGATGTCGCTCAATCTGATGTTTATTCATTATCTGATGCCGATATTTTAGAATTAGCCACCTATGCCATGACGATTGAAAATCACTATGGCTGCCCAATGGATATTGAGTGGGGCAAAAATGGGCTAGATAATAAATTGTATATTTTACAA
>JAYVRE010000217.1:0-6123 GCA_043776535.1 Methylotenera sp.
TTGTAGGCGGCCATGCCAGAAACGTTAGCTTGTTGTTTAAACGCCTCTGATGGCTTAAAAACGCGATTTTCGTGAAGAATTGACTCAATTGACATGCGACTACACTCCCTAATACTTTTAGCTAACTTACTTTTAGAAAACTTGCTTTTAGAAAACTTGCTTTTAGTTGTAACCAATAATGTAAGATGTTACTAATTGTTATTTCAATATATTACCTTAAAAAACTGATGCTTACACTGGATAAATTGCTTACTGAAAGCCGCGCTACAGCTAGTCTTGTAGCGGGTGTTAAGCATTTGGCAGAATGCAGTTTATTTGGCGCGCTCTTGTTAACTAAAGATGCGTTAGTACTGGAAGATTTGCTACAAAATCACAGCCAAGCCTATATGTTTGAAGAAATGCAGCTATTTTTAGAGGCTGCAAAAATTAGCGACGAAGCCTCGCTTAAAAAAGCGCTGCGCCAATTGCGCCAACGCGTTATGTTGCGAGTAATGTATCGCGATTTGAATGGTTTCGCAGACTTATTTGAGGTGATGCAAACCACAACAAGCTTGGCAGAAATCGCGTTAATTACAGCGGTAAATCATCATCAAACATGGATGGAAGCCAGTTACGGAAAGCCTTGCGACATAAAAGGCGCGCCACAAAGTTTTATAGTAATAGGCATGGGCAAGCTGGGTGGCGGCGAGCTGAATGTGTCGTCTGACATCGATTTGATTTTTGCTTATGAATCTGAAGGCGTGACCACACAAGGCCAAAATAAACAAAGCCAAGATAAACAAAGCATTTCCAACCAAGACTTTTTTACCAAACTGGCTAAAAAGTTAATTTCAGCGCTGGATGAAGTGACCGAAGATGGTTTTGTTTTTCGCGTGGATATGCGGCTGCGACCGTTTGGTAGCGAAGGCGTTTTAGTGTCGAATTTGGATGCGTTAGAAGATTATTATCAAAATAATGGCCGCGAATGGGAGCGCTACGCTTGGATTAAAGGCCGCGCCATCTGTCCAAGACCTAGTCTCGGCTCGCAGGGCGGTGTGGAAAAGCTTTTAAAACCGTTTATTTTTAGAAAATATCTCGATTACGGCGCGTTTGCTTCGATGCGCGATTTGAAATTACAAATTCATCGCGATGTGATGCAAAAAGGCCGGGGTGACAATATCAAGCTGGGGCGGGGCGGCATTCGTGAGATCGAATTTATCGCGCAAGTATTTCAGCTGATTCGTGGCGGGCAAGAGTCTGGCTTGCAAATAAAACCCACATTGGCAGTGTTAAAGTTATTACAAATTAAAGGCTTATTGCCAGAAAAAACCGTGCTTGAGTTGACTCATGCCTACGTGTTTTTGCGTAATTTAGAGCACAGGTTGATGTATGTGGATGATGCACAAACACATGAGCTGCCCAAAACGCCTGAGACCAAAGCGCGCATAGCGCTTGCCATGCGCTATGAAAATTGGGATGCGCTTTTAAACCAGCTAAATGTGCACAGAAAAAACGTACAACACCATTTTGATGCCACTTTTAATGACAAAAAACCGCTTGCTAACACTACGGAATGCGCAGTAGAAAACACTAAAGAAACCGCCATTTGGCAAAGCTTTATTGAAAATGAGGCTGCTCTGCAAGCCTTAACTACACTTAATTCTGGTGCGGGCTTTACAGATGCTGTGCAAACACTATCGCGGTTGCAAATGTTACGAAATAGCAAGCGTTATCAGCAACTACCAGAGCTAAGTCGCCAACGTTTTGATGCGCTGATGCCGCTGGTGATAAAACAGGCTAGCCTAGAAACCAACGCCGACGCGGCCTTGTTGCGCACGATTAATCTACTGGAAAATATATGCCGCCGCGCCAGCTATTTGGCGCTGCTGGCCGAGTTTCCGCAAGCACTGCATTTAGTCATTCAGCTGTGTGCCGCCAGCCCTTGGTTGGCGCAGTATTTGGCAGCTCAGCCGATTTTGCTAGATGAATTATTAGATACGCAAAACCTGTACGCCACGCCCGATTTCGTCGCAATGAAACAATCACTAACGCATAAAATGGCAGAATTGGCGGGCGACAGTGAAGCGCAAATGAACGCCATGCGCCATTTTAAACACGCCGTTATCATGCGCTTATCCGCGCAGGACTTGGCTGGTAGGCTTACGCTAGAAATTTTATCTGACTATTTAAGCGCCTTGGCCGACGTGATTTTGCAAGTGAGTTTGCCCACTATTTGGCAGAATTTAAGATTTACTTCTGGAAAGTTTAAGACTATTGAAATCCCTAAGTTTGCAATTATCGGTTATGGCAAGCTAGGTAGCAAAGAACTGGGTTATGTATCTGATTTAGATATTATTTTTTTGTATGAAGACGAGGCGCAAGAGGCTGGAGAGATGTACGCCCGCTTCGCGCAGCGCATCAGTAGCTGGTTTAACACGCTCACCTCGGCAGGTTTGCTCTACGAAACCGATTTGCAACTACGCCCCGATGGCAATAGCGGCTTGCTAGTTAGCAGTGTTACAGCTTTTAGAGAATATCAACTCAATAAAGCTTGGGTATGGGAGCATCAAGCTTTGACTCGCGCAAGGTTTGTGGCGGGTGATGCCAGTATTGGCAAGGCTTTTGAGCAGATTCGGATTGAGGTTTTAACGCAAACTCGAGATGCCCAAAAGCTGAAAACTGAAGTGATTAATATGCGCGAAAAAATGCGTGCAGCACAAACCTTTGTGGCTGGCATGTTTGATATAAAACACAGCGTTGGTGGTATTATCGACGTGGAATTTTTAGTGCAATATTTGGTGTTAATTCACGCGAATAAACACCCGCAATTTACAGGTAATATCGGCAATATTGGCTTGTTAAAACTGTTGGCCTTGCTCAATATTATTGAGCAAAACTTGGCCGAAAAAGTCGTGTTGGCGTATAGAGATTATCGCCGTATGCAACATGCGTTAAAGCTGCAAGGTGCAACGCAGATGCGGGTCGAAATGGAGGCGGTGAGTGAACATGCAAGCGCGGTAAAGGTGCTGTGGAGCCAAGTGTTTTCGACTTAACTTTCTGCACTGTGCTTTCATTCTTCATATCAACGATTCTCGTCATACCAGCGCAGGCTGGTATCCAGTCAAGCTGCTATTTATAGTGATTAACTAAAAACCACACTGTTTCATTTAATTGGCTAAGTTACTGATTTTAATTTAAAAGCTATAATTTAAATATGTTTTATCTTGTTGTAGCACTGAGAAACGTGTTGCCTACCTAGATTCCCCCTTGCAGGGCGCGCTGGCATCTGCATATGCCAGCCGTTTCGCAGGCGTACAGCATGCTGTACGAAGTCCCTGCTTCACCCTGCGCGGGAATGACGAAATAGCTAGGTTTTCGGGGTCTCGGCCAACTTTGACTCAGCCAATCTTTTCAATCTTGCCGCCTCCTGAAACTCGGCATTTTTAATTTCGCGCATCACGCTTTGCATATCCACAGCTTTTTTAGTTTCAGCAAAATGGCCTGTTAATGGCGAGTCTATGTTTAAATCACCACGTTCATACAGCGCCCAAATCTCTTTTGCGTATTGCGTTTTCAACAGCTCAGGTGCAAATTGGCCAAAGTAATTCGCCAAATTAGTCACATCGCGCACCAGCATATCTTTGGCGTGGTTATTGCCTGCGGCGTCCACCGCTTGCGGCAGGTCGATAATCACGGGGCCGTTGCTGCCTACCAAAATATTAAACTCAGATAAATCGCCATGCACAATACCCGCGCACAACATGCGCACCACTTGTTGAATCAAAAAAGCATGATATTCACGCGCGGTGTCGGCGCTCAATTGCACGTCGTTCAAGCGCGGTGCGGCATTGCCGTCATCGCCGGTGACTAGCTCCATCAGCAGCACGCCTTCGTAAAAATTATACGGCGTTGGCACTCGAACGCCAGCATTGGCCAGCCGATACAGCGCATCTACCTCGGCACTTTGCCAAGCTGCCTCTTGCGATTCGCGGCCATATTTGCTGCCTTTTTGCATGGCGCGTGCTTGGCGACTATTTTTGGTTTTTCGGCCTTCGGTGTAATCTACACTTTGCCGAAAACTGCGTTTATCCGCCTCTTTATACACCTTGGCGCAGCGCACTTCACCGCCACAAGTAACTACAAATACCATCGCCTCTTTGCCGCTCATCAGTTGACGCGTCACGCCATCTATCAAGCCGTCTTCTACTAACGGTTGCAGTCTGTGGGGGATTTTCATGCTGTGATTCTCATGGTTTAAAACTTCCAAACCTTGCCATAAGCGGCAAGTAATTGCTGATGCATGTTACTAGCTTCCATATTCGCGCCTAAATTACCTAGGCCGAAATATTGTTCTTTGCGGTCGATTAATTTGTGCGCTTGTTGCAGCGTTTCTGCGCCATACATCAGTTGCAGGTTGGCTTCAAAAGGCGCGCTGCCGTTTATTTCTTCGTTTAATTGCACAATATTGGCAATGCAGCGATAAACGCTGGCGCGCGCAGCGGGCAACTCGTTAAATTGGGCAATCCACGCGCAGCCATCCAAAATGTCCTCAGTCGCGTCACAGCTAAGCGCAGCAAGCGTTTTAAGCTCGCCTACGCGTAAATCCACCCATACAGTATTTGCGTCAGCGCACAGGCCGATGAGCATGGTGACGGGTAAATCGTCAGCAATATCCAAATCAAGTAGCACTTTTAACAGTTCGGCAGATTCTTTTTTGCTTAAATCTTGTAATTTCAAAGCATAAGGACGCACCAAATTACCTACGGTATTATTTGCCCATTCCAGTTCTTCCACGGGGTAAATTTCACTCATGCCGGGCACAAAAATGCGGCAAGCGTAAACGCCTAAATGCGTAAAATCCGCAATATACATATCATGGCCGCTGGCATGAATCGTATTGACGCACCAGTGGTAGTCTTCATCTGTAGTCGTACCAAAGTTCCAATCCACAAACTCATAATCAGGTGTATTGCGTAAAAAATCCCAGCTAATCACGCCGCTAGAATCCACAAAATGAATTTCTAAGTTTTGGCTGTCGGCAATTTCTTCCATATCAAAACCTGGTGCTGCAAAGCCTTTTAAGCCTTCTCCATTTTTGCCAATAGCGCGGCCTTGAAGCAGCTCAGTAAGTGCGCGCTCTAGTGCCACTTCAAAGCGGGGGTGCGCGCCAAAACTGGCGAAACAGCCTTGATCCTCTGGATGTAATAGTGTGACGCACATGACAGGAAATTGACCGCCCAGCGAGGCATCTTTGACCAAAATGCCATAACCAGCCTTGCGTAAGCCTGCAATGCCCGCAGCGATGCGCGGGTAGCGGTTGATGACTGCCTCTGGCACGTCGGGCAGGCAAATACCTTCGCGAATGATTTTGTATTTAATGTCTCGTTCAAAAATCTCTGCTAGTGCCTGTGTACGGGCTTCCATCAACGTGTTGCCAGCAGACATGCCGTTGCTCACATACAAATTGCCGATTAAATTCACAGGAAAATACACCACTTTTTCATCACGTAACCGCGTGTAGGGGATGGCGCATATACCACGTTCTGCATTGCCAGAGTTTAAATCGATGAGTTGGCTGGCAAGTACCGTGCCTTCTGGGTTATAGAATTTTTGCAGCTCTGGCGTGAGCAACTCTTTTGGCCAGTGATCATTTTTAACTTTAAACCATTGCTCATTCGGATAATGCACAAAAGTTTTATTGGCAATCGTTTCACCTAAGTAAAAATGCGTCCAAAAATAATTGGTGCTAAGCCGCTCAAAATACTCGCCCAGCGCACTTGCCCTAGCCGCCAATTGCGACGCGCCTTTGCCGTTGGTGAATAAACGTGTGCATTCGCTATCGATGACATGCACCGACCAAATACCTTCAATCTCGTTCAGCCAAGATTGCTCGATTACATGAATGTTTAAAGCCAATAGTTTGGCTTGTAAAGTAGCGATAGATGACTCGAGAGAGGCGTCTTTACTAGGAATAAAGGTATCGTTTATTCCAGTTTTAGGGGTGATAAAGGTTTCAGATGTTGTGTTGTTCGTCATGTTAAATGCACTTGAGAGATAGCCTGACAGAATATCACGCGCTGGTAACCAGCCCACTTAAAATTTAGCGTCCCCAACGTAAGGCCGCCGTATGCACAGGGCTATCCC
>JAYVRE010000218.1:0-6084 GCA_043776535.1 Methylotenera sp.
GCTAACAATTGTTTTGCTTCCAGCACGTTGCTGGCGCTATCTGCCCGAATATCCATGCGTTCTAGCGTTAATACAACCAGTTCGCGAATATCGGTTTCGTCATCTACCACCAAGCAACTAAATTGTTGTGCCATTTTTATTTAAGCCTTTTTAATTAGCATCATAAACTGAGTGCCTGAATCTGATGGTTTGTATTGTAGTTTGGCGCCATTAGCATCAGCCAGTTCACGCGCAATGTAAAGTCCAAGCCCAGTACCCGTTTTCTCGGTAGTGAAAAATGGCTCAAACAAATTACTGCGTTTATCTTCAGGAATACCATCGCCATCGTCGCTAATTTCAATCTGCACTGTTCGAGTTTTGCCTAAACTAGAAACCGTTAATTTTAGGCTATTTTCTTCATTTTTGCAGTGGCGCCAGCCATTTTTACACAGATTCCACAAAATTTGGTTCAAATGTCGTCGATCAAACAAAATCATGGTGTTGGTATCGCTGCATTCTAGTTTAAAACAAAAAGCGGGTATTCCTTCCACTGCGCAAAACTGCGTGTAAAAATCGAGCATAAAATTTTCTAAATGAATAGGCTCTTGGTTGGTGCGATCGCGCCGATTCAGCTCTAAAACATCTTTAATAATTTGGTCTAAACGCTGCACATTGTCACTGATGATTTGCAGCATACGTTTAGATGTAGGGTCGCCATCTTCTTCTTGCAGCAGTTGGTTAGCATGACTAATGGCGCTCAGCGGGTTGCGAATTTCATGCGCAATATTGGCGGTTAAACGCCCCAGAGCGGCCAGTTTTACTTGATGTGCTTGGGTTTGCATTTGCGACCAATCTGATATGAAAATGACCGCGCCTTGACGGCGATTTTCAGCAATTGGCAAAAACCGAAGCCTAAGCTCACGCGAAAGTGAAGTGAATTTTAAGTAATTGGACACCGCATTATTGGTGGGTTCAAAGCCGTTTGATGGCTCTGTTTCTTCAAGCCAGAGTTGCATCAAGCTGGCAATTTCAGGTGAAATTTCATCTAGTGACTTTTCGTGCCAGTTGCTGGATTCACTTTGTTTGCTATCTATGCCAAGCAGAGTTACCGCTTGAACATTGTAATGCTTGATTTTGCACGCTTGGTCAACCACTAACACGCCGTCTTGCATTTCGTGCGTAATTAGCGCATTAATTTGTGCCATATTTTTCACATCTAAACCACGTTGAGAAGCTAATAATTCACTTTCCTGCGCGCGTTTGGCCAAGCTGTAAGCTAGCCAAGCTGTGGCAAAACAGCCTAAACTTAACAAAACTGCAGGCGTGTAATTTTCGGCAGATTGACCAATTAAAAAAACACGATATGATTGTTCTAACAGTATGCCGATACTTGCCATGGCCGCATAGAATAAGGCTAAACGACCTTCGCTAATTAAACTGACGCTAGCCGTGGTGATAATTAGTAATAAACCTAAGCTGCCTTGGTTGCTGTCTTGCGCATGCATCAATAGTACAATAAAGCCAATATCAATGAGAGCTTGAATGGGCAGAGTGATATCAATTTGGGGCTTCTCTAACCAAGTAAAAATGATTGAAATGACACTAAAAATAAAATAGCTCACTGCAACGGCCGAAAAAAAGTCCAAAAACAAATCGGCATTAACGTTTTGCCACCAACTGTCGTTGTTAAGCAAGCCTTGTGTCACCAATAACAGCAGCGCGATGAGCAATCGATAAGCGTTATAAAGCTTTAAACTGCGCCAGCGGGTGGCAGATGTTTTGGGCGCAGTGCTAGCCACTAAATCAATCGCCATGCTGGTCTTTTTCATGCGTTATAGTTTGGCATTCTGGATTGTTGCAAATTATTTTATTATTTTTAATATGACTTTCACTCGTCGGAACGTGGCAACCACAATGGGCACACTGCACTATTGTTTGTTCTGGTGATTGTGCTGGCTTACCAATTTTTTTAGAATTGAAGTTAGCAAGCATGCGCTTGATAATTTGATACAGTATCCAAGCTAAAATAATCAGTATTAAAATGCGAACCATAAATCGTGTTAACTCCAAATTGAATCAAGCAGAACCAATCAAACCAAAAATATACCAAGTATGCAGATTGTAACCAAAAGTTAAACTTATACAAGCTAGCGCCAAAAACCTAGGGTAATTCAAAACCTAAATTCAGCACAAAACTTAAAACTGATATACTGACGCTTACCAATTTAATCATAAATTTCATGGCAAGTTCTCAAGAATTATCAAATTTTTTGCGAGATGTAGAGCGGCGCGCGTTTAAGCAAACGGTGTATGCTGTGCGCGACGATCACGCTGCGTTAGATATCGTGCAAGATGCGATGTTAAAACTGGCGGAAAAATATGCCGATAAACCTGTCACAGAATACCCCATGCTGTTTCAACGAATTTTGCAAAATACCATGCGCGATTTTTGGCGCAGACAAAAAGTACGTAACCTGTGGACAACGCTGCTTTCTTCATTTGGTGCGGGTAAAGATGGTGAAGAAGATCATGATCCACTCGATAGCATCGATGTGGGGGATGAATCGGACAATCCCGTGGTGCAATTAGAGCGCAGCCAAACCATGATCATTATAGAAAAAGCGCTTGAAAAGCTGCCTGCACGTCAACGAGAAGCCTTCGTATTACGTTACTGGGAAGAGATGGATGTTGCTGAAACTGCCGCCATGATGGGCTGTTCACAAGGTAGCGTCAAAACGCATTGTTCGCGCGCTGTACATAGTATGGCCGCGACCTTGCAAAAACAAGGTTTAGGTAAAAAAGAAATAAGTGCAATAGCGCATTTAGGAGTAGAAACATGAGCATAGACAATTTACAAAATATTGACTCACAAGAAATAGATACGCAAGCTAAAGAGATTGCGGGCTTGTTAGATGCGCACGCTAGTCGCTTAAGCATGCGTACGCTTAAGCGACTTGAAAGTGGCCGCGAACGAGCGGTAAAAGTGCATGCCCAGCGAATTTCTAGTGTAAGCTTAAATCGCGATGGCACTTTAAGTGTCAGTTTAAGTAGCATTTCTTCATGGGCAGAACATCATCGTATCGCCAGCACGGGCTTGGTGTTGGGGGCAATTATTGCGGGGCTTATGATGATGCAATCGGGTCATAAAGAGTCGAGTGACGCGTTTTTATTGGGCGCGGATTTACCACCAGAAGCTTTTGTGGATAGAGGGTTTGAGCCTTCTCTTAACGATGTGCAGGCAAAGTTTTAATTAACAACGTTTTTTAGAAATTACTAAGAATTATAAATTGAAGAGTCATAAATTGAATGAATAAATTTTTATTTTTGTTGGTATTAGTTGCAAGCAGCCTACAGGCAGGTGAATTTGGCTTTTTGGCTGAAAACACACAACTGGCGATGGGTGACATTGGCAGCATGAAATCATCGCTAAACAATGGTGTTGCGAACGATGCGTCAGCGCAAAACTGGAGTCAGTTATCCGATGCTGAGCGCAAAGTATTAGCGCCATTAGGCACTGAGTGGAACACATTAAGGCCTTGGCAACGTGAAAAAATGTTAGATATTGCCAAAGATTATCCGAAAATGGATGCGCAAAAAAAGCAGCGCGTACAAAAACGCCTGAATAGTTGGAGCCGTATGACACCCTACGAGCGTGAAAATGCACGTGAGCGTTATCAGCACTTTCATTCACTGAGCGCTGAAAAAAAGGATGAAGTACGCAAAAAATGGGCAGAACATCAAAAACTACCAGAAAATGAACGAGAAAAATTGCGCAAGAATTCAACAGATTGGGATTATGCGCCAGACTTGGAATAATCGATTGCATAGCAACTTAAAGCCCACTGTTTTATGGTGGGCTTTTTTACACTTAAGATTTACACTTAAGATTCACACTTAGAATACTTTATGACCCAAAATGTAACACGATTTAGACTTTTCGCATCCTGTGTTTATGAGCTGCTATTGCTGCTTGCCTTATGGATGCTATGTACCTGGATGTTTGTGAGCTTGTTTGGTGATGCTACTAGCCACTATAAACGCTCTTTTTTACAGCTTTTTTTGTGGTTGGTAACAGGGGCTTATTTTGTGTGGTGTTGGACTAAAACTGGCCAAACGCTCGCTACCAAAACTTGGAAAATCAAGCTGGTCACCCAGAACTTAGCAAACCAACAAAACGTAAACTTAAACAAGCGCCAAGCAATCATTAGATATGCCCTAGCAAGCGCATCAATACTGGCTTGTGGGCTAGGCTTTATTTGGGCATTGGTGGATAAAGACCGTTTGTTTTTGCACGATAGACTGCTAAAAATGCGTTTTATAAGCGTGGCTTAATCTTGTGGGCTAAGCTATCTACGTTCAATAACAAACAACAAACTCAACCCTGCAATTAAAAATAGAATAGTTGGGGCAATCGCGCTCATTAAAGGCGGCCAATCGTTTAGAACGCCTAAGTGTGTAAACACGCGATTCATAATTTGGTATACCACACCCAACATCACGCCGATAAAAATCTTTGCACTTGTGCCGCCCGAGCGTTGTTGTAAAAAGCCAAATGGCAGCGCTAAAATCACCATCACCATACACGCCAGCGGATAAATCATTTTCGACCATAGTGCCACATCGTAACGCGTAGTTTTTTGCTTGTTGCTTGCTAAGTGATTAATAAATGAATATAAATTCCAAGCAGACATTTTCTCTGGCGCCACTAAAAGCACATTTAATAACTCTGGGCGAATAGAAGATTTCCAGTTGGCTTGATTAAAAAATTGGGTTTGTACGTTATTTTTCTCAATGGTTTTAAAGGTGTTATATTTTGTTTGAGTGACCTCGCTTAAACTCCAGCTCTCATTAGCATAATCAGCCTTTTTTGCTATGCTAATACTGCGTAATTTAAAGTTTTTATCAAACTCATAAATGTGTATATTCAATAAACTAGCGTCTGGCAGCACGGTTTCTACATTTACAAAACTTTTGCCATCTTTTACCCATAGGCCAGATCTAAAATCTTGCGCAATGACAGAATCGGTGGCTTTAATACGCATGCGTTGTGCCATTTTTTCACTAAACGGCGTGATGAGCTCACCTACCAAAAAAGTAACAATAGTAAATAGTAAACCGACTTTGATCAGGATGTAGCCAATACTAAGTACTGATAAACCACTCACGCGCATCACAATCAGCTCAGAATTACGTGCTAGCGTGCCAAGGCTGTACATCATGCCGACCAGTACTGCAACTGGCACAACGTCGTAAACGTGCCCTGGAATACTTAACAGCACGAATACCAACATTTTGCTAATGTCATAATTGCCTCGACCCAAGCTATCCAGCTCTTGAATCAAATCAAAAAATGAGAACATGGCTAGCAAGCCCAGCATAATCATCAAAATATTGATGCTGGTTTCTTGCCAAAAATAGCGATTAAAAATTTTCATCGCGATTAAGTTCTTTTCCAAAAATTAATCGAATGTTTTAAAGCACTAAGTTTTGGTAAAAGTGGCAGCAAATGATTGCGCCGATAAAACATATAAAAAGTAAGTGACAAGAAAATTCCATGCACTGGCCACAAACCAACCATGGCATCTAGCCGGCCTTGCGTTACCCAAGCTTGAAAAATGCTGAGCATATTGTTGTAGATAATGTAAATAAAGAGGGCAAAAATAAGATTGAGCGAGCGCCCTGCGCGCGGGTCAACAAAGCTCAACGGGATTGCCAGCAGCACCAAAATTAGCGCAGATATTGGGATGGCTAGTCGCCATTGCAGCTCTGCATTATTGCCAAAATTGGTGGTGTCTGCTAAAAGTTGTTTGGTAGTGAGCGCTTGCTTTGTATATGGCTCTGGCGTGGCTTCTTTGGTTTGGACGCGAATGGCATAACGCTCAAATTCGGTGCTCGAAACTTCGGCAGAATTAGGTTTGCTTTCGTAGCGCCGACCTTGACCTAACACCAAAAAATTATCGCCATTTTCTGCTTTCTCGCGGCTGCCAATGCTGGCCACAATTACCCCAGTTTTTTGGTGCTGGGTAGATTGTACAAATATGTTTTTAACGACGTTACCAAGCTCATCAAAGCCCTCTACAAAATAAACACGGTCGCCACTGCTCG
>JAYVRE010000219.1:0-6074 GCA_043776535.1 Methylotenera sp.
GGCATGCGCAGCCGCCAGGGTGCTTTGGGCGCCGAGCTGGGCCGTGTGCTGACTAAAAACCTCTGGCTGTCCGTTGGCTACAACCGTTTTGGCTTCCGCGATGATGACCTTGCCAGTGACGGCTACACCAGCAAAGGCGTGTTCTTGCGCTTGCGCTACAAGTTTGACGAGAACGTATTCAAATGAAGCTGTTGAATTTATTGAATCCTGCGCAAACACCGTGGGCACTTGGCGACATCCTGTCGATGCTGTTGCGCCGTGGGGTGCTGGCGCTCACGCTCTTTGTATTGTTTTTCGTCGCCATTGTTCCCGTGGCGCAAGCGCATACCCTCACGACTAAAACCACCAGCACGCCAACCGTGGCGATTGGCGGCACTGCAACTTATACGATCAAAGCAGATGCGACTGGCAGTGGTTCACCGGTGACAGGCTTACAGCTGACCGATATCCTGCCAACTGGTTTTACGTATTTATCCACAACATCAATTACCTTTCTAAATGCCCAGGCAACCCGCACGGCCATAGTCAACCCGGCGGTAGGGGCAACAGCACCCACCTGGGGCACGTTTACGAATAGTCCCACTCCCCTTCCCGCAGGCGGAGAACAAATCATATTTAATGCAACCGTTGGTCCAACCACCGCTTGTGGTGCAATTACCAATAATGTGATTCAAACCGCAGGCGATGTTCACACCAACACCAACGCTTTAAACACTGCCAGTATTAATGTTACAGGCAGCGGCGTAGCAAATTTGGTAGTGACTAAAGTTACCACTACGCCGAGTTTGCAGCCGGGCGGTGTAGCTGGTTACACCATTACTGTCACTAACACCGCCGCAGTGGGTAGCTGCCCCGCCACTGGCGTCACCATTAGCGATGCATTACCCGCAGGCTTTACATACGCAGCAACGGGCGCCATTGCGCTAAATGGCGGCACAGTGAGAACCACCACCCTTGCATTTCCTACCGCCAGCACTTTCACCATAACCCCTGTTACCACTACGCCAGCAGTGGGTGCTACGGCGCCGCTTTGGGGTAATTTTGTTATTCCAGCAGGCGGCAGTATTACTTTGCCGTTTACAGCCAATGTGGGTGCAGCTCAGGCAGCTGGCACTTACAGCAACAGTGCGAGCACCAGTACCACGGCTGCGGGCGCAACCGTTACCAATTTTAATGGCGCAACCAGTACGGCTGACGATGTCGTTATTTTCGTGCCGACATTTCCGATTCTCACCAAATCATTTTCGCCAACATCGGTGTTAGTCGGCCAGACGGCACAAATCATTTTTAAGGTTGATAACAGCGCGGCCACAACCTTAGCGCGAACAGGTGTCGGGTTTACAGATACATTAACCGCACCACTAACCATTGCAAATCCACCTGCGCCGACCAGTGTTAATTGTGGCACGCCGACTTACACCGCCGCAAACGGTGGCGCGCCTTTTACTGCTTCCACCATTAGCGTGGCAGCAGGTGCGATATGTACTATTACATTGACCGTAAACGTGGGTGCAGCAGGCACACGCAGCAACACCACTGCAAATATCGGCAGCCTTTTAGGTGGCTTGGTGAATGGCGTTACGCTGCAAAACTTGACGGTGACTAACCCAGTAGCGCCAACTATCAGTAAAAGTTTTAACCCAAACCCAGTGGCCGCCAACATTCCCACCGTGTTGAGCTTCACTCTAACCAATCCTAACTCTGTGCCAATTAATGCGGTGGCGTTTACGGATACTTATCCAGTCATCAGTGCTGCGGCAAAGGTGACCAACACCGCCACACCCGCAGCCGCCTTTACTGCGGCTAGCACTGCAGCTGGTTGTACTGGCACGCTTGCCGCCACCGCAAATGGGGCTAGCTTTGCTTTAACGGCAGGGGTTATGCCTGCAAATACCACCTGTGTTATTACTGTAAACGTACAGGCCAGTGCCAATGGTACTTACAACAACATCACGTCTGCGGTAACTACTGTCAATAATGGGGTTACGTCAACCGGACTTACTGCCAGCAGCACTTTGACCGTGCAGTCTGCTTTGCCGCCCTCTATTGCTAAAGTGTTTGCACCTGCGACCGTGGGTGTTGGTGACGTTTCAACGCTTACTTTTACTATTAGCAACCCAAATAATGCCACTGTCGGCATCATTTCTGGTGTGGCTTTTAGTGATACTTACCCTACCAATGTGGTGAATGCGCCTACGCCAAATGTCGTCAACAGCTGTGGCGGCACGATTACAGGTGGTACGGCGGGCGGCAATAGCATCGCGCTAAGTGGCGGCTCTATTGCAGTTGGTGGTAGCTGCACCATTTCTGTCGATGTACTCAGTGCTACAGCTGGTAGCTATAACAATACCTCTGGCGCAGTATCCAGCACCACGCCCTTGGTTGGCACAGGTAACACCGCCAGTGCCATTTTGGTAGTGTTACCCAAACCGACCATTAACAAAACATTTACACCCGCTTTTATAGCAAGCGGTGGCACCACAGTACTCAAGCTGATCATCACCAACTCAAGTACCACTTCGGCGCTTGGTAATGTAGCGTTTACTGATAATTTCCCAGCTAATTTATTAATAGCAACACCCAACGGGCTAAGCAGCACTTGTGGTGGAGCAACCACCGCCACGGCAGCGACAGGCGTGGTAAGTTTAACAGGTGGCAGCATAGCCATTAACAGTACTTGCACCATTAACATCAATGTCACCAGTAGCGTGGTTGGTAGCTATAACAATACCACCAGCGGTGTATCTTCAACACAAACAGGTGCTGCTGGCGCGGTGAGTAATACCGCAGTGTTAACTGTTTTGGCCACGCCAACCATTAGCAAAGCCTTTTTGCCAACGGCTATACCAACGGGTGGTGTATCAACCTTAACATTAACACTCTCTAACCCGAATGCTGTTGCTTTAAGCGGTTTGGCTTTTACCGACGCCTTTCCCCCCAATTTGGTTATTGCAACCACGCCCAATATTGTTAGCACCTGTGGCGGTACGTTTACACCTGCGGCTGCTGATATAAGCATTAACCTGGCTGGCGGCACAGTCGCGGCCAATGCCTCGTGTACGTTAAGTGTAGATGTGACCAGCAGCCTTGCTGGGGCCTATAGCAATACCGCAGGCGGGGTCGCTTCAACTCAAACCGGATCGGCTGGCGCAGTAAGTAACACCGTGGTGTTAAATGTAGTTAATAAACCCACCATCGCCAAGTCATTTTCCCCGACTAGTGTGCCAGCGGGCAGCCCATCGACACTAACTTTAATTATCACTAACTCCAATGCTATAGCGCTTACTGGCTTGGCTTTTACCGACACTTTTCCAGCTAATTTAGTGGTGGCAGTAACACCAAACGTTAGTAGCAGCTGTGCGGGCACATTTACGCCAGCGGCGGGTGCTATCAGCATTAGCCTTGTGGGTGGCACTGTAGCAGCCAATACTACTTGTACGGTCACCGTGGATGTGACAAGCACCATTGCAGGTAGTTACAATAATTATTCGGACGGCGTATCAAGCACACAAAGCGGCGCTGCGGGCGCGTTAAGTAATACCGTCACATTGACTGTTACACCAGCGGGTGTGCCTGTTTCTGGCTTTGTGTATAGCGATGCTAATCACAATATTCAAAAAGACGGCAGCGAGGCTGGCACAGGCCTTACCTTGTTTGCTAAATTAGTACCTTTAACGGGCGGCCCTGCTCTACAGGCAGTCGCTGTTAATTCAATAACAGGCGCGTATCAGTTCCCCACCCTAACCCCTGGCCAATACAGCATTGTTATTGATGATAACGCCACGCTGGCAGATGTTATACCGACTATTCCAGCAGGTTGGATTGGCACAGAAATGTCCAACTTTACGCGCGCCAATGTGTTGGTAAGCACAACAGCCTTGCAAAACGTCAACTTTGGCTTATTCAACGGCAGCAAGCTTGGTGGTACGGTATTTGCAGACACGGGCATTGCTGGCGGCACTACCAACAACGGCATCAAAGACGGTGGCGAGCTGGGCATTGCAGGCGTAGCGCTCAAAGCCAGTACCGGTGCTACTACTTACGACAGCGCAATTACGGATGGTGCTGGTAACTACACGTTGTGGATTCCCGCCACAGCAACCAGCCCGGTGCTAATTACCGAAACCAATCCGGTTGGCTATTTGTCCACTGGCGGTACTGCTGGCACTACCCCAGGGACTTACACACGCAGCAGTGACAGCACCAGTTTTGCCTTCACTGCAGGTCTGAGTTATAGCAACGTTAACTTTGGTGACGTGCCTGTAAACAGGTTCTCGGCCAATGGCCAACAAGCAGGCTTGCCGGGCAGTGTGCTGTTCTACTCCCATCAGTTTGACGCTGGTAGCGGTGGCACGGTTGTGTTCAGTGCGGTCAGTGTCAACACCTGGCCGGTGATTGTCTATCGGGATTTAAATTGCAATGGCGTAATCGATGCCGCGGATACGGTGTTGGGTAGTGCCACGGTTGTTGCAAATGAGCGGATCTGCCTGATTAACAAAGTGACGATTCCCGCTGGAACCGCTCTGGGTCTGCAAGATGCCGTCACCCTTCAAGCCGTTTTCACCTATACCAACGCCGTCCCCGGTTTGACGGCCGCCCTGTCCGTCATTGATACCACCACAGTCGGTGCGGGTTCGGCCGGCCTGGTGCTGACCAAAACGGCCGACAAGGCCACCGCCTTGCCGGGGGACACGATCACCTACTCGGTGGCCTACCAGAACAATGGGGCCGCGCCCATTGGCACCATCGTCATCAGCGACGCCACGCCGGCTTTTACAACTTATGTATCGACACCGGCGCCATCGGCAGTCTGCATCATGCCGCTGCCCGCCGGTATCACGGCATGCACCGTCACCACTTCGCCAGCCCCCGGCGGTGGCACCTCTATTCAGTGGTCGTTAACCGGCTCACTCAACCCGGCGTCTGCAGGGCAGGTGGTGTTTGCGGTGAAGATCAATTGAATCGGCGCTTGACCGGTTTCTTCGCTGCGCAGACTTGGGTAGCCGCTTGATCCTCGTCTTCGCGGGGATGACTGATATTTCGGCTGAGGCAGCTATCTATCCAGGTCAAATCGGCCTCTAGACCACGAAATACGTGCGCAAGCAGCTACTAAACTAATAGCAAGTAGACAGCAAGTAGACAGCAAGTAGGCGGCGGTTTGACGTTCGTGTTGCGTTGCCGTTCGGCTTGTTCGCTGCTGTCGGCCCGTCTGCGCCCCCCGAATTTTGTTCGGCCTGGTGCCTCTCGATCTGCACCGTATCGCGTTCTACCCAAAGCGCAAAAATCTGCAACATTTTGTTTCTACGCCCGTTTGGTTACGCATCGCGCCGTGTTCCATGCCAGCCCGATATTGCTCCTAAATTTATAGCTACTTACGCACGTTTTTATTGGGTTACAGACCGAAATCATCCATAACTACCCGGCTTGAACGTTGAATTCACCAGCCGTCTATCAAAGGACGAAATGCTGGGTTCGTGCCAGTTTTCCAGGCCGGATTCAGCGCTGTTTTTGAATCCAGATGCCCACACATTGCGTACCGAAAGTTACCTGATTTATCTAAAGACATCATATGTTTACAATTGACTTGTAATTTGGTTTATTGGCCAGGGCAGTGTGTTTTTTATAACGAATCGCACATTTTTTTAAAGGCAGTAGGACATACACCCGTACTTTTGTGAGTTGAACCTCTTTAAAATATCAAATGTTACCGATTGTATTTTTTTTGGGCGTCCAGAAACGTTGTGAGTTGCTCTGCAAGGTTCTGAAATGAAAAACGCCGCCTTGTTCCTTGGCTTTTTGTAGTCCTATTTTGATGTTGCCGTGACCCTTTTTGTATCTGTCTGTCGTGCTGGAAACCGCCCCGCCGCGCTGCTCGCTGTCGTGGCTGGCCTTTCCACGTTCAGCGCATTTGCGGCCGGTACGCCAGCCGGCACACCTATCGCCAATTCGGCCACGCTGACCTATTCGATTGGCGGTCAGGTAGCCACCCCTGTGACCGCCGTTGCGCGCGGCGTGGTTGTGGCGGAAGTGATCAACGTGCTGCTGACCTCGCAAGACGGCAGCCCGATGGCTGT
>JAYVRE010000220.1:0-6013 GCA_043776535.1 Methylotenera sp.
AAAGCCAAATTTGTGATGCTTAACCCAAATGACAGTATTGTGGATTGGATATTAGAAACCGTGCCAACCATGGGCGCAGGCTGGTGTCCGCCTGGTATGTTGGGTATTGGTATTGGCGGCACAGCCGAAAAAGCTATGATTTTAGCCAAAGAATCACTCATGCAGCCAATTGATATGCATAAGCTTAAAGCCAAGGGCGCCCAAAATGAAAAATTGTCTAGACTAGAAGAATTGCGTTTAGAAATTTACGACAAAGTGAATAATTTAGGCATTGGTGCGCAAGGTTTGGGCGGCTTAACAACCGTATTAGATGTAAAAATTCTCGATTATCCAACACATTCGGCCAGCTTGCCTGTCGCAATTATCCCCAATTGTGCGGCGACGCGGCATATTCACTTTACGCTAGATGGCACAGGTGCGGCAGAACTCACGCCGCCTGATTTATTAAGTTACCCAGACGTGCATTGGGCGCCCAGCGCGGCGGCCAAGCGCGTGAATGTAGATGCACTTACCAAGGCCGATATCGCCACTTGGCAAGCGGGCGAAACGCTTTTATTGACGGGTAAAATACTCACAGGTCGCGATGCCGCACATAAGCGCATTAAAACCATGTTGGCAAAAGGTGAAAAGTTACCAGTAGATTTTTCAAATAGATTCATTTATTACGTCGGCCCAGTAGATGCGGTGCGTGACGAAGCGGTGGGCCCAGCAGGCCCAACCACAGCAACTAGGATGGATGATTATAGTGAAATGATGCTGGGCGAGTTGAATCTACTCGGGTCGATAGGTAAAGCTGAGCGCGGCGATGAAGCTTTAGACGTGATTAAAAAACACAAATCCGTGTATCTAATGGCCGTAGGCGGCGCGGCGTATTTGGTCAGCAAAGCCATTAAAAGCGCGCGCGTGATTGCCTTTGAAGATTTAGGCATGGAAGCAATTTACGAATTTGACGTGGTGGATATGCCTGTGACCGTGGCGGTAAGCGCGACGGGTGAATCGGTGCATAAAACGGGCCCTGCCGAGTGGAAAGACAAGATTGCACACAAAGTTGTTGAAATAAAGAGCGTGCTTTAAGTCACATGGTAATTGCACTTAATACTTTAATATCAGTCATAATTGCGGAGGATGTGAATGATAATCGAGCCGACAATGTACACAGCTAAATTGCTAAAAAGATTATTGCAGATTACCGCAGTTTTTTTGCTGCTAGCCGCTGCCACAGCCGCCAGTGCGGTTGAATCTGCGGTAAGCAACGAGCGCGCAAGCGTGCTGGATTACTTAACCGATAAAGACGGGCGATATACTGGCCCAACGGTTGAAGAGAATATCTTAAAAATGGATTCCGACAAAAACGGCTTTGCGGATGTGACTGAAGTGCGCGCATTTTTAGCGTTAAAACATGGTAAAGATTACCAAAAAGCAGTGCTAGACAGGTGGGAAGTGCAATCGTTAGGCGGTGGCTGCCCGATACCGTTTGCAAAAGAGTTTTTATCGGAAAGCAGTAAGTAGTAAGTATTTATTTAACTTAAAGAGTAGAAAATGTTAAAAGCCTATCAAACCCACGTGCAAGAACGTGCCTCCTTACAATTACCACCATTACCGTTGAGCGCAGAACAAGTGGCTTCTGTGGTTGAGTTGCTGAAAAATCCGCCCAAAGGTGAAGAAGCATTGTTGCTGGATTTGCTGGAAAATCAAACCCCAGCGGGCGTGGATAAAGCGGCTTATGTAAAAGCGGCATTTTTGGCCGATATTGCCAAAGGTATAGCAAAATCACCTTTAATTTCACCCGATAAAGCCGTGCAGTTACTCGGCACCATGTTGGGCGGCTATAACGTACAAGCATTGGTGAAACTATTAGAAACCAATATGGCGCCAGATGCAGTTGTGGCTTTAAGCAGCACTATCTTAATGTTTGATGCATTTCATGACGTAGATGTACTGATGAAAGCTGGCAATGCACATGCTAAAACACTCATGCAAAGCTGGGCGAATGCGGAATGGTTTACCAATAAACCCGCCTTGCCAGCTGAGCTAAAAATGGTGGTTTTTAAGGTAGAAGGTGAAACCAACACCGATGATTTAAGCCCTGCGCAAGAGGCTTGGAGCCGCCCAGATATTCCCTTACACGGCAAAGCCATGTTGGCGAATAAAATGCCAGATGGCTTAAATTTAATTGAAAAACTCAAAGCAAAAGGCTTGCCCTTGGCTTATGTGGGCGATATCGTTGGCACGGGCTCATCGCGTAAATCGGCGATTAATTCGGTGCAATGGTTTATGGGCAATGATATTGCTAACATCCCCAATAAACGCACGGGTGGTGTGATTTTAGGCGGCAAAATAGCGCCGATTTTTTTTAATACTGCAGAAGATTCTGGCGCATTGCCGATTCAATGTGACGTAAGCAAAATGCACATGGGCGATGAAATTATCATTATGCCATACGCAGGCAAAGTATTGAACGAGGCGGGTGAAGTTGTCAGCACGTTTACACTAAATCCAGTTACCATGCCCGACGAAGTGCGGGCGGGTGGCCGTATTCCGCTAATTATTGGTCGCGGCTTAACGGCTAATGCACGCAAGGCTTTGGGTTTAAATGAAGCCGATATTTTCATTAAAGCCACGCCAGAAATCATTTCTTCTAAAGGCTTTACACTGGCGCAAAAAATGGTTGGCCGTGCATGTGGTTTGCCAGAAGGTGTAGGTGTTCGCCCAGGTACTTATTGCGAGCCAAAAGCGACGACGGTGGGCAGCCAAGACACCACAGGCGGCATGACGCGCGATGAGCTAAAAGAGCTGGCTTGTTTGGGTTTTAGCAGTGATTTAGTCATGCAAAGTTTCTGCCATACTGCGGCTTATCCTAAGCCCGTGGATATTAAGCTTCAGCACGAGTTACCAGAATTTATGTCGAGCCGTGGTGGCGTGACTTTACGCCCAGGTGATGGCATTATTCACTCTTGGTTGAACCGCCTCATTCTGCCCGATACCGTGGGTACAGGTGGCGATTCGCACACGCGTTTCCCCATTGGTATTAGCTTTCCTGCGGGTTCTGGTTTGGTGGCCTTTGCCGCCGCCACGGGTGCCATGCCGCTGGATATGCCAGAATCAGTATTGGTGCGCTTTACAGGCAAGATGCAGCCTGGTGTTACCTTGCGCGATTTGGTGAATGCGATTCCTTACGCGGCGATACAAGAGGGCACATTAACGGTTGGCAAAACCAATAAACAGAATGTGTTTAACGGCCGCATTTTAGAGATTGAAGGCTTGCCCAATTTAAAAGTGGAGCAAGCGTTTGAGTTTGCCGATGCCTCTGCCGAGCGCTCTGCCAATGGCTGTACGGTATTATTGGACAGCGCACCTGTGATTGAATTTTTAAATTCGAATATCGTGCTGATGCAAAACATGATAGAAAATGGCTACGAGGATGCGCGCACTTTGCAACGGCGTATTGAGAATATGCAAGCATGGTTGGCAAAACCAGATTTGTTGCAACCAGATGCCGATGCAGAATATGCGCACATCATTGAGATTGATCTAAACACCATCAAAGAGCCGCTAGTGGCGTGCCCGAACGACCCTGATGACATCAAACCCATGTCAGCGGTGCAGGGCGATAAAATTGACGAAGTATTTATCGGCAGCTGCATGACCAATATTGGTCACTACCGCGCTGCGGCCAAAGTGTTGGAAGGCACAGGCAATATCCCCACCACGCTATGGATTGCCCCACCAACGCGTATGGATGAGGCGCAATTGCGCGAAGAAGGCGTGTATTCCGTGTTTGGCATTGCTGGCGCGCGCACCGAAATGCCAGGCTGTAGCCTGTGCATGGGCAACCAAGCACGCGTGGCCGATAAAGCGACTGTTTTCTCAACTTCCACCCGCAACTTCGATAACCGCATGGGGCGCGATGCCCGCGTTTACTTGGGTTCAGCCGAATTGGCCGCGGTGTGTGCCAAGCTAGGTCGTATGCCAAGCCATGCTGAATATATGGAAACGGTAGGGACAAAGCTTAGCGATGTAGCGAATATTTATAAATATTTAAATTTTGACCAAATGACTGAATACAAAGCCGCGTTGGAAACTTTGCGCGATGGCAAAGTTAAGAAAATCATCCCAATTGCAGAGCTTGCTGAATAAGCGCTAATTAACGTTAGCGCTTGCACTTTGTTTGTAAAAAGGCGAGCGCTAGCGTATATTTGGCTTTATATAAACCTAGCCCCTGCAATATGAAACCAAAACTTCCGCCCGAAAATACTGAAATTTTTGACCAAGAAATTATCGCCCCTCCTGCAAAACGAGGCGCGTGGAAATTGTTTTTGCCATTAAGTATAACCCTAGCCATCGCTGTTTTTGCAGCATGGCATTTTGGCTGGCATGCTAAAGCGGTAACTACTGGCGTAGTGCTACTAGCGGCGTTATCTCATGTATTAGCTTGGTTAATAGGCATAATCGGGCTAGTGCCAATTATCGGCCCCATACTGGTCAAAGTACTTAGCTTGTCTATTATTTGGCTGCTAAACGCGGTGGGTTATTTGGTGGCTTACGTGGCCATTAAGCGCGGCTATTCTAAAGATGTGCTTACTTATCGTGCCGTGACCATTGCCCTAATTACAGGTATTGTGATTGGCTATGTACTCGGTAGTTTAGTCTAGTTTGTAGATTAAATCGCAAGAGCCTTATGTTTGCGATGTAATTGTCTTCACTGAACATCCGAGTTTGTCATACTAGCGGAGGCTGGTATCCAGTCAAAGTGCAATTTTCGGTGAGCGACTGATTGCCGACAAACGTGTACTTCAGAAGCTTTTATTAACTGACTATTTGATTTAATAATTTTTAAATCTGGTATTTATATGCTAATGGACACAAAAGTTGACAAGTTTCCTGCCTAGATTCCAGCCTAGATTCCAGCCTAGACTCCAGCCTAGACTCCAGCCTAGATTCCAGCCTACGCTGGAATGACTATTTGAAGGTTTTTTGCTCCAAAATTGCGAATTTAATTTTCTGTGCACCCACATAAATTGCTCACCACTAATCCAAACAAAACTCGCTTTAATCAATTTACCCAAAAATTTGCGGATTACTTTCCCGCAATGTTTTTTTTTGGTGGGTTTCTTTGGGATGCGCTAACCATTGGTCGCAGTGTCGCCGTGCAAGATTTAATGATTTTTGCCGCCTATTTGTTAGGTGCTGCAATTATTCTGTATATGATTGGTCGTCCCAGTTATATTTTGGCAGATGATACAAAATTACCGCTCTGGCTTAACTGGAAATTAAAAGCTAGGCTGCCGTATTTTATGTTGCAATTTTTATTTGGCAACTTACTTAGCGCCTTATTTATTTTGTATTTTAAAAGCTCAAATCATTGGCTGGCTTGGCTTATGTCGCTATTGCTGGCGGCCATGCTGGTGGCGAATGAGTTTTTAGAAAGTGAATACAGACGTTTTACCCTTAGTTGGGCGTTGTTTGGTTTGTGTGCCATGTTGCTGTTTAACTTTGTTTTGCCTTTCGCAATTGGCAGTATCCTTAGTGTGTGGTTTTACCTAAGCACCCTACTGGGCGCGGTTGCAGCGCATTGGCTATATACCAAAACACCTAATCATTTGGGTAGTATTTACCCTGTTTGGCTAGTTGCTGCAACGCTCATGCTGGCTTATGCGGCAGATATGGTTCCGCCTGTGCCGCTAGTGAAGCGCGATATAGCAATGGCTTATGCATTAAAAAAAGTGAATGGCGATTATCAACTTAGTCAGCAAGCATCACCTTGGTTGGTGTTTTGGCGCAAAACCAGTAATAACTTAGAGATTACGCCAGGGCAACGCGTATATTGTTTTTCATCGGTATTTGCGCCTGCTGGCTTAAAAACACGTTTGTATCATCGCTGGCAAATTCATAGCAAAAAACAAGGCTGGTTGACAACATCGCACATAGGTTTTAGCGTAAGCGGCGGGCGTTACGATGGCTTTCGTGGTTACACTTACAAGCAGAATCTAACGGCGGGTGAATGGCGCGTGAG
>JAYVRE010000221.1:0-5829 GCA_043776535.1 Methylotenera sp.
CTTAACTTTTTATCTCAGCTTGCAGTGCTAGGCCACTATCGTATTCTGATGCTAATTGGCGAACAATACTCGCCCGAGCTTGGGCGCCGCATAGTTGCACTTGGTGCCTGCGGAGTAATCAACAAAGAAGCGCCAGCAGAGTTATTACTTCATGCCATAGAGTGCGCACATAAGCAAGGTCACTGGTGTGAACTTTTTACACAAAAAAAACTGGTAAACGAACGTCGAAATTTTTCAAGACAGCATTAATACAAACCCTACTGATAAAAACTAGCATGACATTTGTCCTAGGCGGGCTAAGCAAAAGCGCCTAAACGGGCTATGCTAAAAATACCCCCAAAATAAGGATAACAAGCTCATTCAATGCATTCTCCATCCAGATAATATATATCCTAAGGTTTAAAAGAATAAATCGAATTTCTTTTAACAGGGGGTTGTGATGGACATATTCATTCAGACTGAAGTAACGACGAAAATTCTGCGCTATCTTCAATACAGAATCGCCGAAAAATTTAAAATCATAGGCCGCGCCAATTTATTGCCCAACAACTCGGCCAATTATGCCTATAACCGAAACAATTCCGATATTACGACCACAAGCAATGGTTTTTCGCGTGATGAAACTAGAAATTACAATAGTGAAAATGGCGCAATTCAATTGCGCCAGCCTATTATCAATTTAGAAAGCTGGGCGCGCTATCGTCAAGGCAATCTACAAACTGAGTTAAGCAATAAGCAATTTGCGACACGCAAACAAGAGTTAATTAAACGCTTTTTTGGACTTTATGCCCAAGCAAACTATGCTCAAGATGTGCTGGATTTATCTATATGTGCAGCGTGATGCGTTTAAAAATCAGGAGCAAGCCAATAAACTGATGGCGGTGCGTGGCGAAGGTACTAAAACGGCATTAATCGAATCGCAGGCAAAATTAAGCTTATCCGAGGCACAAATCATCGAATCACAGGATGGTGTTGCAGATGGCCGTAATGCCTTGGCAGCCATGCTGGGTAAAGAGGTAACCAATTTAGATGCGCTTTCTGAAAATTTTAATGTGTTGCCACCAGAACAGTCTGATTATGAAGCTTGGAAAAATATTGCGCTAGAAAACAATCCAGAGATAGCCGCACAGCGCGAAAGTGTTGCATTAGCTTATCAAGATATTAGACGTAACCGTGCAGGCCATGCGCCGCGTTTAGATGCGGTTGCTAGCATTAGTAAAAGCAAATCGGATAGCGCCCCTACATTTAATCAAGAAATAGATAACAGGGCCATAGGTTTGCAACTGAATATTCCGATTTATTCTGGCGGTTCAGTAAGCGCATTAACCATACAGGCTGAGGCTAATCACAAAAAAGCGCAAGATGATTTAGAGACGAAAACCAACGAAGTTTTAGTAGATTTACGTAAACAACACAGTACAGTGCTAAGTAGCACATTAAGGATAGAAGCGCTTAAGCAGGCAGTTTCATCAGCGGAGCTATTGGTGACTGCAACTAAAAAGAGCTTGATTGGCGGCGTGCGTACCAATTTGGATGTGCTGGATGCGCGCAGGCAATTATTTGAAACGAAACGCGATTTATCTTTAGCACGTTACAATTATTTGGTGGCTTATGTTAATTTGAAAAAAGCCGCAGGCTCTTTAACGGTGGCTGATTTGGAAAAAATTGCGCCCAGTTTCACTCCGCAGCAGCGTGCAGCCATGGGGAATGAAGCGAATTAAGTCTTTAAATTCCTCAAGTTTTTAAATTAAAAGCCTACAACTGTAGGCTTTTTTATGGCCTGTAATTAATATTTGGCTAAATGTTTATCTAAAAATTTGCTAGAATGACAGATTGAATTATTCTAAAACCAACATGAAACCTACCAGCAAAAATACGACAAAAACTGTTAAATCGAAAGCGTTACCTAAAGATATTATGCCAAAACTTACCCCAGTAAAACAAGCGTTGAAAAATCACCTTGTATTCTCCAGCTTCAAGACCAGCGAGGCTGCTACGCCACGTGATTGGTATAATGTGGCAGCTTATACGGTGCGTGATCATGTGGTAGAGCGTTGGGTAAAAACTACGCAATCGTATTACGTGCATGACCCTAAACGGGTTTATTACTTGTCCCTGGAGTTTTTAATTGGGCGCATGCTCACTAATGCTGCACTAAACTTAGGTATGAAAGATGAATTAAGTGACAGTTTAAGTGCTTTGGGTCAAAAATTAGAAAATGTGGTAGAGATGGAAAGCGACGCTGCATTAGGCAATGGAGGTTTAGGCCGCTTAGCAGCGTGTTTCTTAGACTCAATGGCTTCTATGGATATTCCTGCTGCGGGCTACGGTATTCGCTATGAATATGGTATGTTCAAACAATCTATAGAGCAAGGCCAGCAAGTTGAACACCCAGATAACTGGTTGCGTTATGGCAATATTTGGGAGTTTCAACGCCCAGAGGTGACCTACAACATTAAGTTTTATGGGCGGTTGTTGCATGTGGTAGAAAACCACACTACAACCCATCACTGGGTAGATGCAGAGCAGGTGGTTGCCATGGCTTATGATGTGCCAGTGCCAGGTTATGGCACAGAAACAGTCAATAATTTACGCTTGTGGTCTGCTAAAGCAACTAAAGAATTTGATTTGGGCCAATTTAACGATGGTAATTACGAACGTGCAGTTGAAGAGCGCAACCAAACTGAATCGATTTCAAAAGTACTTTACCCCAACGATGCTTCTGCATCGGGTCGCGAGCTTAGGTTAAAACAGCAATACTTCTTTGTCTCAGCTTCAATTCAAGATATTTTGCGCCGTTTTTTAAGTGCGCACGAAATTAAAAAAATAGACGATTGGCGAGTGCTACCAGATAAAATCGCCATTCAATTAAATGATACACATCCTTCTATTGGCGTTGCTGAAATGATGTATCAATTGGTGGATAACCATCATTTAGAATGG
Source organism: Methylotenera sp. (assembly GCA_043776535.1). Classification (GTDB taxonomy): domain Bacteria; phylum Pseudomonadota; class Gammaproteobacteria; order Burkholderiales; family Methylophilaceae; genus Methylotenera_A. The sequence goes on from JAYVRE010000221.1 coordinate 2,944, forward strand.
GATTTTGCGTGGAGTTTGGTGACTAAAATTTTTGCTTACACCAATCACACGCTAATGCCAGAGGCGCTTGAAACTTGGTCGGTAGAGCTTTTTGGTAATTTATTGCCGCGCCATTTACAAATTATCTTGGGGATTAATGCGCAGTTTCTCACCATGGTAAATCATCAGTTTCCTGGGGATATTGGCTTGATTAATCGCGTCTCTATTATTGACGAAACACATGGTCGCCGTGTACGTATGGCACATTTGGCGGTGGTGGGCAGCCATACTGTGAATGGTGTGGCGGCTTTGCATAGTGAGCTGCTAAAAACCACTTTATTTGCTGATTTCCATAAAATTTATCCGAACAAACTTACCAACGTAACCAATGGTATTACGCCGCGCCGTTGGTTAAATCAAGCTAACCCAATGCTTACTGACTTAATTACTAAAGCGATTGGCGAGGGATTTCAAAAAGATTTAACCGAAATAATTAAGCTGACACCATTGGCAGATGACAAAGATTTTCGTAAAGCGTTTCGCGCTGTAAAACTTGCTAATAAACAGCGCTTGGCTGAAAAAATTGAATCACGCACTGGTATCAAACTGAATACTAATAGTCTATTTGATGTGCAAATTAAACGCATTCACGAATATAAACGCCAACTGCTTAACGTGTTACATGTCATTACGCTATACAACCGTATCCGTAAGGCAGAGCCAGGCAGCTTAGATAAAATCACGCCGCGTACTGTGATTTTTGGTGGTAAAGCTGCACCTGGTTATTGGATGGCCAAATTGATTATCCGCTTAATTAATGATGTTGCCAGCATCGTCAACAATGATCCCGTTGTTGGTGATAAGCTTAAAGTCGTGTTTTACCCAAATTATGATGTGTCAGCAGCCGAGATTTTATTCCCTGGCAGTGATTTATCTGAGCAAATTTCCACCGCAGGTACCGAGGCAAGTGGAACAGGTAACATGAAGATGGCCTTAAATGGTGCACTTACCATTGGGACGCTGGATGGGGCTAATGTGGAAATTAAAGAAGAAGTGGGCGATGAAAATATTTTCATCTTTGGTTTAACCACCGCGCAAGTAGCTGAAACAAAAGCGCATGGCTACAATCCGCGTGATTATTATAATCAAAATGCCGAGTTGAAAGAAGTACTTGATATGATTGGTAGTGGTTTTTTCTCAATGGAAGAGCCAAATCGATACCAAGCTATTTTCGATAATTTGCTTAATAATGGGGACAATTACTTATTGTTAGCTGATTATGCGAGTTATATTAACTGCCAAGACGAAGTTGGAAAAACCTACCAAAACCAAGAAGAATGGAGCAGACGCGCGATTTTAAACGTCGCGCGCATGGCTAAATTCTCTAGTGACAGAACCATCGCCGAGTACGCAAACAATATTTGGCAGGTAAAAAGCATGAAAAATAAAGCCTAAAAAATAATTGATGCAGTCATTTCTACAAAGTAAAATTGTATAAACCTTTATATGTAATTTTTAAGAGCGTTATTTACACTTTTTAAGGGATATTACACATGAAACGTTTACTATCAGCCACCTTGCTTGCTTTATTTATTACGCAAGTGAATGCCTTGGATTTTGGCACACTTAAAGATGCACTTAAATCCACTGGCAATAGTGGCACCACAACATCCACCAGCAGTGGTACTGGCGTTAGCAGTTTAAGCAATGATGAAGCCAGTAGCGGCCTTAAAGAAGCACTTACGCAAGGCGTGGGTAAAGCGGTTGGCACCTTGGGCGCGGCAGATGGTTTTTTTGGTAACAAAGAAGTTAAAATCCCCTTGCCAAAATCGCTTAAAAAAATTGAAAAAGGCATGAAACTGATGGGTATGGGCAAGCAATCTGATGAATTAGTGCTTAAAATGAACCGCGCTGCAGAAGCGGCAGTACCAGAAGCCAAGGCCCTGCTTGTTGGTTCAATTAAACAAATGACATTAGCAGACGCCAAAGCCATACTCACTGGCTCGCAAGATGCTGCGACACAATACTTTAAAAAAACCACATCAGTGCAAATGGGCGAGAAGTTTTTGCCGATTGTGCAAAAAGCCACTGAGAATGTCCAGTTAGCATCAAGTTACAATAAATATGCTGAGATGGGCAGTAAGTTTGGCGTAGTGAAAAAAGAAGACGCTAATATTGAGCAATATGTGACCAATAAGGCACTTGATGGCGTTTATTTTATGATTGCCAAAGAAGAGGCGGCTATTCGCAAAGATCCGCTAGGCCAAACCAGCAGCTTGCTTAAAAAGGTATTTGGTTCGATTGGTAAATAAAACTTAGGAAATAAAATTTAGACTTCTTGCTGCAGATATAAAAAAGCCACTCAAACGAGTGGCTTTTTTAGTAGTTAAATTATTTTTAACTAAAATGCATTTAATTTGTTGCCCTGTAGACCAATACCCATGCGGTCTGCAGGGAATGTTACTTTTTTCGTATAAATCTCTTTGAATTTAGTGGGTTAGCTAGCCTAACAATTGCGACTACTACCAACATGGCTGCTATATCAAGCGAGCGGCAACAACAAAATCCTAAATAAAAGCCACAAATGCTTTGACACAAGGTGCAGAATCTTGCTATAGTTTCATCTCTCGGCGGCATGTACGTCGAATCGGACGCGGGATGGAGCAGTCTGGCAGCTCGTCGGGCTCATAACCCGAAGGTCACAGGTTCAAATCCTGTTCCCGCAACCAATAAATCAAAGTGCCTAGTGCATTATATTTTTGCGGTATCCGAAGTGATGCAGCCAATAAATTTCAGGTTTTGAAATTACGCTCTTTAACAATTTGAACGACTGATAAGTGTGGGTGTTTGTGGTCAAGACCACCGACTTAGACGCAGTTAACTTGTTTAATGGCTTCTTTATTGAAG
>JAYVRE010000222.1:0-5721 GCA_043776535.1 Methylotenera sp.
GTAGCTTGCAAAACAGGCTTAAGCGATACCGAATTTAATCAGCTTAAAGATTCGTTGCATCGCTTGGTTGAAACCATGTCGAACTGTGAAGTGCCAAGCAAAAAATAAATTAATTAACGTAAAAAAGCCAGCTGGTTAGGCTGGCTTTATATTGTATAACTTATTTTAATAATTATTTTCTTGTTGGCTCTGCTTTTGGTTTTTCAGATGTAACAATTACATTTCTATAGCTTTCTAAATCGGCCATTAATTGGCTAATTTCGTAATCTGGAATATTGTAAGCATAAAATGTTTCTAAGCACTCTGTTAAGATAATATTGAATTCACGATTTGAAATATTTAAATGCGGATGACTGTCTTTCATTGATTTACCACGACCAAATCCATCTGGTGTATAGATTTTTGGTCCACCCGTTTCTTGCACAACCCAGTTTGTTAACATGACTTTAAAGCCTGCTTTTGTTTCTGGTCTATCGTGAATGGCTTTTAATTTTGGGTTAGCGTTTAAACCTCTGTTTAAATAGATTTTATCTACTAAGTGATCAACTGTTTGTGCAATATTGTAAGTGCCGCCTAAACGGTTAAACAAACTATCTTCAGCTAATGCTAATGATGAAACTGTCATTGCGCCAACTGCCGCAACTGCTAACAACAACCCGCTTAATTTAATTTTAAAAGACATTTTACTTCTCCCAATGAGTATAAATAATTAGATACTTAATTTTTAAACCACGCTTAGCCTAGCGCATCTCAAAATCAACGCCTAGCCAAATCTTTCAAACGATTAACAATTAGCAACAATTGATTTACAATTTGAAGATAACGTATTTTTAACACATTATTTATTAGTATGCAATTAATTTACGCATTAAGTATTACTTATTTAAAATTTAACTCATCAAGCTTTTCAAGATCTCCAAGCCAAAGCCAACGCCAAAGCCATTCACATCAGATTCCACCGCGCCCAAGCCGCCTTTGCGATTGGTGCTAGATAAATCGGCATGTAGCCAAGGTACGTCATTTTCAATAAATTTACCCATAAAGCGCGCCGCCAGCATATGGTCGCCGCCACCTTCTAGTGTGCATTGTTTAATGTCGGCAATCTCACTATCTAGCTCGCAATCCATGTCTTCTTCATACGGAAACGCCACAATGCGCTCACCCGCCGCACTGCCCGCCCCTATTGCCTTGCAGGCTAGTTCTGGGCGATTGCAAATGACGCCGCTCATACGATCTGTCACCGCAACCGCCATGCTGCCCGTAAGCGTTGCGTAGTCCAAAATCACGTCAGGCTTTTGTCTGCTCGCCAATGTTAGCGTATCTGCCAGCACCATGCGGCCTTCGGCATCGGTATGCACGATTTCAATCGTCATGCCGTTTAATGCAGTCACCACATCATTTTGTTTATAGGCTAATGGCCCAATGTGGTTTTGCGCAATCGCTAACCAACAATCGATTTTTACTGGTAACTGTTGCAACGTTGCTGCCGTTAAAATACCCAGAGCAACCGCACTGCCGTTCATGTCTTCGTGCATGCCTTGCATGTATTTTGCGGGTTTTAGATTATGTCCGCCCGTATCAAAACAAATGCCTTTACCCACTAATGCAACATGTTTTTTTGCATCTTTTGGTGAATAACTTAAATGCACAATCGCCGCATCCATCGGCTCGCTACCCTGCCCCACCGCATAAAATGCGCCTGCGCCCATTTTTTTTAGCGTTGGCATATCAAATTCTTCAAACGCCCAGTCATTTTCTTTGGCTAATGCTTTTACTTTTGCGCGATAAATTGTCGGTGTCAACTCATTAGGCGGTAGCATAGTCAGGCTGCGACATAACGTATTACCCGCAACGCGCGCATTCACTTGTCCGTAATCATGCGCTGCTTTTAAGCCATAAATACTGATTTCTTTCAACGGTTTAGGCTTATTTTCTTGCTTGCTTTTTGCACCTTTCCGACTTGGCAATTCGGCGGCATTCACAGACGTCACATAGTAAGCTGCACTGGCGTGTGCCTCGCAGGTCGCGTCATCGCCAAACACGCAAATCGCAATACTGGCAGGCGTCTCATCCAACAAAGGTTTTACAGCTTTTCGCAGCAAATTATGTTTTTGAAACATGCTGAGTTTGTCATTCAAAATTAGCACGCTTGCCAGGCCGCCATTGGGCAGCTCTACCAATAAAGGTGTTTTTGCACATTCTTTAAACTCACATTGGCTGCGCTTTAGCTTTGCGTCTATGCTTGCTTGAAATGGTAGCGCAGTTTTATGGCTTTCTGCCAAAACAAAAAGACTATGTTTGTGTGAAGATAGCGACTTTTCATTACCAAGTTCTGCAAATTGTGTTAATTTTAACGACATTATCAACCTTTCAACTCTTATATAAAATGTAAGGCTAAACTAGCTAATCAAACGAAAATTGTGTGTAACTTCACGGTTTAACTTGACCAAAAAGCCTAAAAAAGCCACACTACAACCTAATCAAAGCTCTATATTGAACTATTCAATTCACATTAGTTTTGCTAGCTACAACATAAATTATACGCGCAACACAAGCGCAAGGATAAATCTCACACATGACAATGAATCCGCAAACAGGCTTAATCGAAACTGACGCTGTAGAAACGCAAGAATGGCTAGACGCGCTAAGCGCCGTAATCGAAAATGAAGGCACGGAGCGCGCGCATTTTCTGTTGGAAGCGATGATTGACCAAGCGCGGCGCAGTGGCAGCAATTTGCCCTATAACGCGACAACTGCGTACGTGAACACAATCCCTACGCACCTGCAACAACGCTTGCCAGGCGACCCAGAAATGGAGCGCAAAATTCGCGCGCTGGTACGCTGGAATGCAGTAATGACAGTGTTAAGAGCCAATGAGAAATCACCAGGCGTGGGCGGGCACATTGCCAGCTTTCAATCGGCAGCAACCTTATACGACACCGCTTTTAACTACTTTTTTAGGGCGCCAAATGAGAGTTTCGGCGGCGATTGCGTGTATTTTCAAGGCCATTCTTCGCCAGGCGTGTATGCGCGGGCTTTTTTAGAAGGCCGCATTTCAGAAGAACAATTAAGTAATTTCCGCCAAGAAACAGGCGGCAAAGGCTTATCCAGCTACCCGCACCCGTGGTTGATGCCCGATTTTTGGCAGTTCCCCACAGTTTCGATGGGTTTAGGGCCATTACAAGGTATTTACCAAGCGCGCTTTTTAAAATACATTCATGATCGCGGTATTGCTGACACCTCTGATCGCAAAGTGTGGGTGTTTTGCGGTGATGGCGAGATGGATGAACCTGAATCGCTAGGCGCGATTTCATTGGCTTCACGCGAGAAATTAGATAACTTAATTTTCGTGGTCAATTGCAATTTACAACGCCTAGATGGTCCTGTGCGCGGCAACGGTAAAATTATTCAAGAGTTGGAATCTGACTTTAGAGGCAGCGGCTGGAACGTGTTGAAAGTGATTTGGGGCTCATATTGGGATCCACTCTTAGCGATGGACAAAGACGGCTTGCTTAAAAAACGCATGGAAGAATGCGTGGACGGCGAATACCAAAATTTTAAAGCCAAAGGTGGCGCTTACACGCGTGAAAATTTCTTTGGCAAATATCCTGAGTTAAAAGCCATGGTTGCGGCGATGTCTGACCAAGATATTTGGCGCTTAAACCGCGGAGGACACGACCCGCACAAGGTTTACGCGGCTTATCACGCAGCGGTGAATCACAAAGATCAGCCGACAGTGATTTTAGCTAAAACCGTCAAAGGTTACGGCATGGGCGAGGCTGGCGAAGGCCAAAACATTACGCACCAACAAAAAAGTATGGATATTGAATCGCTAAAAGTGTTCCGCGACCGTTTTGATTTGCCGATTACGGACGAACAAGTGGAAAGTTTAAGCTTTTACAAGCCAGCCGACGACAGCCCAGAAATGAAGTACATGGCCGAGCGCCGTGCCGCGATGGGTGGCTTTGTGCCGCAACGCAGACGCAAAGGTAACGAGTTAAAAACGCCTGAATTAACTGCGTTTGAAAATGTGTTGGTTGCCACGGGTGAGCGCGAAATATCTACTACTATGGCGTTTGTACGAATTTTATCAACACTTGTCCGCAATAAAGAAATCGGCAAATTTATCGTGCCGATTGTGCCAGATGAAGCGCGCACTTTTGGCATGGAAGGCATGTTCCGCCAGCTGGGCATTTACGCGCACCAAGGTCAGTTGTACGAGCCGATGGATTCTGACCAAGTGATGTATTATAAAGAGCAAAAAGATGGTCAAATTTTAGAAGAAGGCATCAACGAAGCAGGCTCATTCTCTAGCTGGATAGCGGCTGCCACGTCATACAGCGTGACAGGCGTGCAGATGATTCCATTCTATATTTTCTACAGCATGTTCGGTTTTCAGCGCATCGGCGACCTTGCTTGGGCAGCGGGCGATTGCCGTGCGCGCGGTTTCTTGCTTGGCGCGACCGCTGGTAGAACCACCTTAAATGGCGAAGGTTTACAGCACGAAGACGGTCATAGCCATTTGTTGTCTGCGACTATTCCAAACTGCATTTCGTACGACCCAACTTTTGCCTACGAGCTTGCTGTGATTATTCAAGAAGGCTTGCGCCGCATGGTGCAAAACCAAGAAGACGTGTATTACTACATCACCCTCATGAACGAAAACTACACACACCCTGCGCTGCCAAAAGGTGCTGAGGCGGGTATTTTGAAAGGCCTGTACAACTTTAGTAGATCTTCTATAAAAGGCGAGCCAAGTAAAGAATTAAAAGTACAACTTATGGGCAGCGGTGTCATCTTGCGTGAAGTCATCGCTGCCGCTGAAATGCTAGAAAAAGATTGGGGCATTGCTGCCGACGTGTGGAGCGCGACCAGCTTCACCGAACTACGCCGCGAAGGCTTAGATTGTGAGCGCTGGAACATGCTAAACCCAGAAAAAACGCAAAAAGTGAGCTATGTGGCACAATGCTTTAAAGACGCAAACGGCCCTGTAATTGCCTCGACCGACTACATGAAAAGTTTTGCCGAGCAAATTCAACGCTTTGTGCCGAATAAATTTGTGGCGCTAGGTACTGATGGCTTTGGCCGCAGCGATTCGCGCGAAGCCTTGCGCGACTTTTTTGAAGTGGACAGGCGCTACGTGGTGGTGGCCGCGCTAAAAGCCTTGAGCGATGAAGGCAAGCTGCCAGCAGCCAAAGTGGCAGAAGCGGTTAAAAAATATAAATTAGATGCGAATAAACCGAATCCAACCAGCGTTTAAACGGAGCAAATAATGAGTTTAAAAGAAGTTTTAGTGCCAGATATTGGCAACTTTGAATCTGTTGATGTCATCGAAGTGCTGGTAAAAGCGGGCGACACCATCGCGCTTGATGACTCGCTGATTACAGTGGAGTCAGACAAGGCCTCAATGGATATCCCCGCGCCGTTTGCGGGCGTGGTGAAAGAAGTCAAAATTAAAGTTGGCGATAAAATCGCACAAGGGCACTTGCTTTTAACGCTTGAAGTTGTCGAGACGGCAGCGCCAGAAGCCGTGCCAATATTAGCTCACAGCCCTGCTCCAGTAAAGGCTGTTGAAACACCAAAAACAGCTATTCCAGTGCCGAGTCGCCCAGCGCCAGAGCCACCAAAAAAAGTGCAGCCTACGCACCAACCTTTACCAGTGGGCGAAAGCGTTGTAGTAAATGGCGGCAAAATGTCACACGCTAGCCCGTCAGTGCGTAA
>JAYVRE010000223.1:0-5701 GCA_043776535.1 Methylotenera sp.
CCTATCGCGGCGGGGCGCAATATTTCGGTATTGGTTGAGGTGGCGGTGCGCAATCATATATTATTGCTGCGCGGCATAAACGCCACTAAGCAATTTAGCAAAAGGCAAAAACAAATCATGCAAAAAGAAAGAAATTTAGAAAGTAAGAAAGGTTAGCGTTTGGAACTAATTATCGTCACTGGCCTTTCTGGCTCGGGTAAAAGTATTGCGCTGCGAGTGCTAGAAGATAGCGGCTATTACTGCATTGATAATCTGCCTGCCACGCTATTGCCACAAATTTCGCATCATTTGGACGCTACCAATCAGCACAAAGTTGCCATCAGCATCGATAGCCGAAGTGCCGCGCTGGAAGCGCTTCCCAACGCTATTGAAATGCTGAAATCTAGCGGCATATTGGTTAAGGTATTGTTTTTAGAATCTTCTGTCGAAACCCTGGTAAAGCGCTTTTCCGAAACACGCCGCAAACATCCATTAAGCAATGCGGACACTACCTTAGCCGAAAGCATCTCGCATGAGCGTGAGCTATTGGCAAGCATAACCGATTTAGGGCATCATATTGATACCAGTAATTTAAGCGCCAACACACTGCGTAATTACATACGGGAGCTTATTTCGCAGCCCAGTACCAGCCAAAGCAACCAAGGGCTGATTTTGCTATTTACTTCGTTTGGTTTTAAAAATGGCTTGCCGCTGGATGCGGATTTTGTATTTGATGTACGCAGCTTACCTAATCCGCATTACGACCCAATATTAAGGCCATTAACAGGCAAAGATTCAGATGTGCAGGCATTCTTAGAAAAAGAACCTCAAGTCATTGAAATGCTGTCGGACATCCAGCATTATGTAAAAAAGTGGCTGCCTAGTTTTAATCAAGATAATCGCAGCTATCTCACCGTCGCCATTGGCTGCACGGGCGGGCAACACAGGTCAGTATATTTTGTAGAACAATTAAGTGCGTATTTTAAACAACAAAAACAACATGTGATTATTCGTCATCGCGAGTTAGATTAATGGCGAAGTTGATTAATTTTTTTAAAATCTAAAGTTATTTAAAGGTATAGGTAACATGATTGGAATTTTAATTATTGCGCATGGCAGTTTGGGCGAAAGCCTGATCCATTGCGTCAGCCATGTAATGGGCAAAGCCCCACCTCAGCTCGCTTATTTTGCCATGGGTACAGATGATGATCCATCTGATTTGTTGCCGCAAGCACGACAATTAGTTAAAACGCTAGATACTGGCGAAGGTGTGCTGATACTGTCTGATATGTATGGTGCCTCGCCTTGTAATTTAGTGGTTAAATTAATCTCACCAAGTCATGTAGAAGGCGTTGCAGGCGTTAATTTGCCTATGCTGGTGCGTGTGCTTAATTATCGCGATAAGCCTATTAAAACCTGCTTAGAAAAAGCCATCAGCGGCGGGCGCGATGGTGTGGTACATTTTACTAAAACGGGCTGCGACCATAATAAATCCATATAAAAATACTAGGCCATATTAAAATTAAACCACCTAAAAATTAGAACAGATAAACAGACACCATGCTTAAACAAGATATCGAAATTATCAACAAACTCGGCCTGCACGCGCGCGCCAGCAGCAAGCTTACACAAACTGCTAGCCAGTTTTCTAGCGAAATTTGGATAGAAAAAAATGGCCGCAAAGTCAACGCTAAAAGCATTATGGGCGTGATGATGCTGGCCGCCGCCATGGGCTCTAGTATTACACTTGAGGCCAACGGCGCAGATGAACAAGCGGCAATGAGCGCCTTACAAGCGCTGATTAACAATTATTTTGGCGAAGGCGAATAGCGTTGTCTATTGTTTCCTCTTCAAGTTTTAGCATCCACGGCATCGGCGTATCCAGCGGCATCGCTATAGGCCAAGCGCATTTGGTCTCCAATGCCTTGCTAGAGGTTGTGCACTATGTACTTCCTGAAAATCTGGTGGATGAAGAAATTGCACGCTTTACCAGCGCTGTACGCACCGTAAAAAATGATTTAGAAGTCATCCGTAGTTCACTTTCTAAAAACGCACCCGCCGAGCTAGCGGCTTTTATCAGCACACATTTGAGTATGTTGGCCGATAAATCGCTTTCTGAAGTGCCCAAAGAAATTATCCGCAAAGAGCATTGCAATGCGGAATGGGCGATTAAGCAGCAGATGGACGATATTGTTGAGCAGTTTGAAGCGATTGAAGACGAATATCTGCGCGAGCGTAAGCATGATGTAGTGCAAGTGGTAGAACGCGTAATTAAGGTGCTTCTAGGCCACCCCAGCCAAGCGCCCAATCAGGCGAAAGAAAAACAAGAAAGTGCCATTATTTTAGTCGCGCACGACATCTCACCTGCAGATGCGATTCAGTTTAAGCAACATAATTTTGCCGCGTTTATTACTGATGTAGGCGGCGTAACTTCGCACACCGCAATTTTGGCACGCAGTCTGAATATCCCGTCGATTGTGGCTTTGCAGCGTGCGCGTGCTTTAATTAACGACGGCGAGATGATTATTGTCGATGGTAGCTTAGGCGTTGTCATCGTTAATCCATCCAAAGAAGTGCTAGCCGAATACGCGCTGCGCCAAGACCAATTTGAACTTGAACAGCAAAAACTAAAACGCATTAAATCCACCAAAGCGGTCACCATGGATGGCACGGTGATTGAGCTGCAAGCTAATATTGAAGTGCCAGAAGATGTAGCGGCGGTAAAAGCCTCTGGCGCGACGGGTATTGGGCTGTATCGTACCGAGTTTTTGTTTATGAATAAGCGCGAAATGCCAGATGAGGAAGAGCAGTTTCAAGCGTACAAAAAAGTGGCCGAAGCCATGAAAGGGTTGCCAGTTACCATCCGTACGCTAGATTTGGGCGCAGATAAGCAAATGAACCCTGATACTGTGAGCAATTGCGCTAACCCTGCGCTAGGCTTGCGAGCGGTGCGACTGTGTTTATCCGAGCCGCAAATTTTTCATACGCAATTACGTGCCCTGTTGCGTGCCTCGCATTATGGTGATGTTAAAATACTCATCCCGATGCTTTCCACGCTGGGCGAATTGCGCCAAACCAAACTTTTCTTGGAGCGAGCGAAATTATCGCTACGCAAACAAAATATCCCATTTAACGAAAATATCGCACTGGGCGGCATGATTGAAGTGCCTGCCGCCGCCATCAACGCCGAAGCATTTGCCAAAGAGCTGGATTTTATGTCGATTGGTACTAATGATCTAATTCAATACACGCTGGCGATTGATCGCACTGACGATGAAGTCGCGCACCTGTATAATCCGCTGCATCCAGCCGTATTGAAACTAATTTCAATGACCATAATAGCGGGTGCGAAGCTAGGTAAATCAGTGGCAGTATGTGGTGAAATGGCGGGCGATGCTAAGCTGACCAAGCTATTAATTGGCATGGGTTTGCGCCAATTTTCTATGCACCCAAGCAATGTATTAAGCGTAAAACAACAAGTATTGCATAGCCAAATAGCCATGCTCAAAAACAATGCGCACAAAGTGTTAAGTCAATCTGATCTTGAAAAAATTGAACCATTGGTGGCTAAATTTAATCTGAATTAAAACAATATTTTTTGAAAGAACTATCATGAGTAATGAAACAACTGAAGTAAGCACTAGCCCTAATGCTACACTTAGCACCGAGCCAAGTAGCGATGACAAAAACATCGCTACCATCACCCACTTGGGCGGCACGGTATTTTCGTTTGTGCCTGGATTATTGGTGTGGATTCTTAAAAAAGATGACAGTGCTTATCTGGCCGACCAAGCGAAAGAAGCTTTAAATTTTCAAATCACCATGCTTATTGCACAATTTATTGCGTGGATTTTAGTGTGGGTGTTGATTGGGTTTTTCTTAATCCCGCTGATTTGGCTACTTAATGTTGTTTTTTGCATTATCGCCGCCATCTCTTCCAGTAAGGGCGAAACTTACCGCTATCCGTTTTGCCTAAGACTTATAAATTAAGTCTTAATAACTAAGCGTTACTGTAAATCATTTGAATAATCTCAAGGAAAATTTGTGTCAAACCCATTGTTACACTCTTCAAACCCATTGTTACACTCTTCAAATCCATTATTACACTTGTCAAATCCGTTACTACACTTGGCTGGCCTACCTAAATTTGATGAGATTAAACCAGAACACGTCTCGCCTGGCTTAGATTTACTTTTAAGCGCTGGCAAACAAAGCATAGAAGCGCTGGCCACTAGCGCTGATGCGCCGACTTGGCAAAACTTTGCGTTAAAGTTAGAAGACATGGACGAGAAAATTTCGCGTGCATGGTCGCAAGTAGGTCACATGAATTCAGTGGTGAATAGCCCAGAATTGCGCGAGGCGTATAACGACAATTTGGCGAAGTTAACCGATTTTTATAGCGATATAGCGCAAGATGAGCGACTTTATGCGAAATACCGTGCCATTAAAAACAGTGCTGACTTTGCCAAACTTAACAGTGCTCAGCAAAAAATAATCGATAACGAAGTACGCGATTTTAAACTCGGTGGCGCAGAATTATCGGCGGACAAAAAAGTGCGCTTTAAAGCCATCAGCGAAGAGCTGTCAAAATTAGCCGCAAAATTTGAAGAAAACGTGCTGGATACTACCAATGAATACGCGCTATACGAAGCAGATGCAGCCAAGCTAACAGGCATTCCTGAAGACGTTTTGCAAGCCGCAAAAGAAGCGGCTACAGCAGATAAATTGGCAGCGAAAGCTGGTAACGAAAACATAGGTGAAACGTATAAATTCACGCTGCACTTCCCCAGCTATTTGCCCGTGCTGCAATACGCAGATAATCGTGATTTGCGCGAAACCTTGTACCGCGCTTACGCCACGCGTGCCAGCGAGTTCGGTAAGCCAGAATTTGATAACACGTCTATCATCACCCAGCTTTTAAAACTGCGTGAAGAAGAGGCAAAGCTGCTAGATTTTAACAACTTTGCCGAGCTATCGCTCGCCACCAAAATGGCCGACACGCCGCAACAAGTGATCGATTTTTTAGAGAATTTAGCTAATAAAGCAAAACCATATGCCGAACAAGATAGACTTGAGTTAGAAGCATACGCTAGCAAACTTGGTATCAGCGATATGCAAGCTTGGGACGTGGCTTATGTATCGGAAAAACTGCGCGAGGACAAATACTCGTTTTCTGATTTAGAAGTAAAGCAATACTTCCCCGAAGCTAAGGTGATGGCAGGCTTGTTTAAAGTGGTGGAAACCATTTTTGGTATATTCGTTAAAAAATCCAGCGCACCAACTTGGCACGCTGACGCACATTTCTACGAAATTACCCGCCATAATGGCGAGTTGGTAGGCCAGTTTTATTTAGACCTATACGCCCGCAATAACAAACGCGGCGGCGCTTGGATGGACGAAGCGATTACCCGCCGCATTGTGGATGAAAAACTGACCACCCCAGTCGCGTATCTAACCTGCAATTTCAGTACGCCAGTTGGCGACAAACCCGCTTTATTCACGCATGATGAAGTGATTACCATGTTCCACGAGTTTGGTCACGGCTTGCACCACATGCTCACGCAAGTGAATGATTACAGCGTTTCTGGCATTAAAGGTGTGGAATGGGACGCAGTAGAATTGCCCAGCCAGTTTATGGAAAACTTCTGCTGGGAATGGGACGTGCTGCGCCACATGACGCAACATGTGGATACGGGCGCACAATTGCCGCGTGAGTTATTCG
>JAYVRE010000224.1:0-5686 GCA_043776535.1 Methylotenera sp.
TAATCTTCATCAGCGTTAAACACTGGTTCGCGGTTATTGCCACGAATAATAATGTGCTGCGGATGCCCAACCAATACAAAGCGAGGTAGTCGTGCCATAGCAATTATTTGGTCTTTGAATTAGCGAAGCGGAAAGCATAGCAGCTTATTAAAGTGAAATCAATCGAGACTGACCCCATTGATTGTTCATCGGCAAGGCGTACAACAAGTATTCGTCATCCTTTGACTTTGATGTGTTATGGTCTTCGCAAGACGGCACCGTGATCAACTGCTTCCTCAGGTCTGCGCCGCTGGGCAGGTCTTTCTGCTCGGGAAATAGACAACGTGGTGGTACATGCTCGACTGAGGTTGCGATTGCATCACACATGTAGCAGTGAGTGGCTGACATTTGAGTTCCCTATCGCTACTGGCTGGCGGCTAACGTAGAGCTAACCGGCGCTGTGCGGCTTTATCGCGTAGCGTCCCGCGACCGAAGGGAGCGAGGTTGAGCGCCATGTTAGGTTTGCGAATGAAGAAGTGCTTTTTAACGGCATGTGGTGTTGCCATAAGAGTCGGAGCTGCACCGCGTAGTATTGCCGTTGCTATTGCGCAATGTTGTGTTGCCGTAAGAGTCGGTGCTGCCGCGCGTTGTATTGCCATTGCTGTCGCGCCACGTGGTATTGCCATAAGAGTCGCTGCTGCCACGTGTGGTATTGCCATTACTGTCGCGCAATGTTGTATTGCCGTAAGAGTCGCTGCTGCCACGTGTGGTGTTGCCGTTACTGTCTCGCCACGTGGTATTGCCATAAGAATCGCTGCTGCCACGTGTGGTATTGCCGTTACTGTCGCGGCAGGTGGTGTTGCCGTATGAGTCCGACGAACATCTGGTTTGCGCCATTGAACTCCAAGCAGTAATTGACAGCGTAACTGCAACGCAAAGGGTAAGTGCTGATTTCGCTTTCATCTGAATCTCCTCTGTGAAAAAAACCTAACGTAAAGTAGAACCCAAAAAAGAACTTAATCTTTTATTTGGGCATGTTGTTAATGTTGTATAACTAAACATAATCTTAATTAAATCAATAAGTAAATAACTTTTATTACACCTGAAAATACAACTTTAATATGCTCAACATTGTTAATCAAAACCAAGCAACTAATCAGCCGCCAAAACTGCTCGACCAAGTGGTGGCTAAAATGCGGGTTAATCATTACAGCTTGCGCACCGAAAAAAGTTATATAGATTGGATTAAACGCTATATTTGGCATTTTGACAAGCGCCACCCCAAAGATATGGGGGCGGAGCAGGTAGAGGTGTTTTTAACTTATTTGGCGGTGGAGCGAAATGTTTCTGCCAGTACGCAAAATCAGGCTAAAAGCGCGTTGTTGTATTTGTATAAAGAGGTGTTGGGTATTAATTTGCCGTGGCTAGATAATGTAACGCAGGCTAAAGTGCCAAAACGCTTGCCTGTGGTGCTAACGCAGGCCGAGGTGCAAGCGGTGTTAAGCCGCATGGATGGCACAATGTGGCTGATTGCTAGCCTGCTTTATGGCAGCGGTTTACGCATTATGGAGGTGCTGCGGCTGCGAGTTAAAGATGTGGATTTTGCACAGCGTGAAATTTTGGTGCGCGAGGGTAAGGGCTTTAAAGACAGGGTGACCATGTTGCCGTTAAGCTTGGTAGAGCCGCTTAAAAGTCATTTACACAAGGTGCAGGCTTTGCATAACGATGACCTAGGCGCAGGCTATGGCGAAGTATTTATGCCGATGGCGCTGGACAGAAAATACCCTAGTGGTGGCAAAAGTTGGAGCTGGCAGTATTGTTTTCCATCAGTTAAGTTATCGGTTGATCCGCGTAATAAGTTACTTTACCCCTCTCCCCAACCCTCTCCCGCAAGGGGAGAGGGAGCTGAGCTGGTTACAGGCGGCAAATTCACTAAATTAAACCAACCCTCTGATATAACAACTAAGCAGCCGACTAAGCCCGTAAACGGGCAAGTCTCTGCTAATCCCACGGGGGGAGAGGGGGTTGGTTATGTGATTCGCCGCCATCATGCGGATGAAAAAACCGTGCAGCGCGCGGTTAAAAAAGCGGTTAAGTTGACTGGTATTGTTAAGCTTGCTACGCCACACACGTTTAGGCATAGCTTTGCCACGCATTTACTGGCGGGCGGTTATGATATTCGCACCGTGCAAGAGCTGTTGGGGCATAGTGATTTAAGCACCACCATGATTTACACTCATGTGCTGAATAAAGGCGGGCGCGGGGTGAGCAGCCCGCTAGATGTTTTGTAGGCTTGTGTTATAACAGCAAGTTAAGAATTAATTAGCTATAATCCAAGTATGAGCCTTCGCCTTCGCCTAAATTTACTTATCACTGCTTTGCTGCTGCTGTTTATGATAGCGGTTGCATCGATGCTATTGCGTGGCAATAAAGCATCCATTCAAGAAGGTGTGGAGGCCGCAGCCCGAGTTACAGTGCAACTGTTAGATACGGTGGTTGTAAGTTCAATACAAAACCCAGAGTGGGGCTATACCCACGATGTAATGCGCCGCTTTTTACAGCATCTTGGCCATGTGCGCGGCAACAAGATTACTTTATACAACTTAAATGGTGGCTTGATATATCAATCGCCACCATCTAAATACCGGGCTAACCAAAACCCGCCTGAGTGGTTTTATAACATGCTCGACCCGAACGAAAAATCTGTTACGCGCTTAATTCAATATGGAAAATTGGTAATTGAACCT
Organism: Methylotenera sp.; assembly: GCA_043776535.1. GTDB lineage: Bacteria > Pseudomonadota > Gammaproteobacteria > Burkholderiales > Methylophilaceae > Methylotenera_A. Next base: position 2,727 of record JAYVRE010000224.1, read on the forward strand.
AACCCTAGCGGCGCAATTCGCGAGGCTTGGCGCAAATTGCAAATTTTATTATGGATAGGTTTGGGTTTTTTTGTGCTGTTAAATGTGGCGGTATATTGGATGCTAGGCCATTGGTTACAGCCTTTGAAGCCCATGTTAAAAGCTATTAATAAGATGGAGCACGGCGATTTAACAACGCGCTTGCCAAACTTTGATCTGCCCGAATTTGATCGCATTGGGCATAGCTTAAATCGCATGGCAGAATCGCTGGCGGCAGAGCGCGAGTTAGAAGAAAACCGCCAGTTAACGGCGCTAATTCAAAGCCATATCGAAGATGAGCGCCGCAGCTTGGCTAGAGAATTGCACGATGAGCTTGGCCAATATGTCACGGCGATTAAAACTTTTGCGGTGACGATTGCCAACAAAACTAAAAACAATTCGCCCGATATTTCGAGCCATGCGCAAACCATTGTCGCTGCCGCCAATCATATCTACGATGGTATGCACAATATTATTCGCCAATTGCGACCAGGTTCGCTAGACAATTTAGGTTTGGCCGAAACGTTAAAAGACACTGTGAACAGCTTGCAAAATCAGCACCTAGGCTTGAATATTAGTTTGAATTTATCGGGCGAGTTAGCGTCTCTAGGTGAGAGCTTAAACATTAACATTTACCGTATTGTGCAAGAGGCGATGAATAATGCCATTAAACATGCTGAGGCAAAAAATATTGAAATTAGCTTAAGCACCACTAAAATTGGTGCGCTTGAGCTCATCATTAAAGATGATGGCAAAGGCATGGATATTCATGATGTGGATCAATCTAACCACTTTGGTTTGCTTGGCATGCGCGAGCGGGTGCAGAGCTTTAAAGGCAGTTTTAATGTAGATTCGGAATTAAAAGCCAAACCCAACAACAAGGGTACGACAATTTATATTAATATTCCGCAAGCTATTACCATAGATAAAAAACAAGCAGAGGATTAAGTAACAAATGAGCCAAATTAATGTGATGCTAGTTGATGACCACGCAGTAGTGCGCATGGGCTTTAAAATGCTGCTGGAAACAGCTTTGGATATTAAAGTGGTTGCAGAAGCTGAAAATGGCGAAACGGCTATTAAAGCGTATATGGAGCATAAGCCCAATGTGGTGGTGATGGATATTACCATGCCAGGCATGGGCGGGCTGGAGGCGATTGACCGTATTTTAGCTAAAGATAGTAGTGCCAAAATTTTGGTGTTATCTGCGCATGAAGATTCGGTACACCCCAAGCGGGTGTTGAATGCTGGCGCGATGGGCTATTTAACTAAACGCAGTGCCGCAGAGGAATTGATAAAAGCCATTCACATGGTGGCGGCTGGTAAAAAGTATATCGAGGCGGGTGTGGCGCAACAAATGGCCATACAGCAATTATCAGGCACGCAAAGCCCAGTGGACGTGCTTAGCGAGCGCGAGTTTGAAGTGTTTATGTCGCTGGCCAAAGGCAAAACCACCAATGAGATTGCAGAAAACTTGTTTTTAAGCCCGCGCACGGTGGGTACGCATTTGTATAATATTAAACAGAAATTAAATGCCAACAATTCTGCCGAAATCGCGCTGATAGCAATGCGTAGTGGCTTGCTAGAGCCTTGATTTTGTGGCAGGGTTTTATGTAGGAGCGATCTTTAGATCGCGAAGATTTTGAGATCGCAAGGTTTTGGTGAATAAAGCGGCATGGCTTTCGCGATTTAAAAATCGCTCCTACAGCCAGCTAATTCGCCCTATAACGCGCCACATTCAGCTCGCCAGGGCTTGCCAGCTCTACCACCGCAACGGTTCCACTGGGTAGCTTGCCGAATTCTGGTGGAATTAAAAAAGTAATTAACTTCTTGTCTTTTTGCACTGCACCATTATGCCCTACCCCCTGAATTGCGCCAGTACCAACGCCCCAACTTTGCCATTCGCGTTTTTGCGGTAAGCCAGTCGCACCCATCATGCGTGCATTTTCATACACGGCATTTTTTTCTTCACCAATCAGTAAATTAAAAAGCTCAACTCGCACCAATTGGTTGCCTTCAACCACTTGAATCGGCGTTTCTACTTCGGCAAGCTGCACTGGCAATAGCTCTGCAATTGGTTTAACTTCTTCAAATGCAGCATTAACAAACGCAACTTTGTAAGGGTCTGGTGCAGTATTTTGTAGCTGTATATTTTTGTAGGCGGTTTGTGAGGCAGCATTTTGTGAGGCTGGGCCTTGCAAAGCAGTTTTTTGTAGGGCGTTATTTTGTGCGCTGGTGTTTGCAGCTGCTGTGTATTGAGCTTCGCTATAATCTTCATCTTCGTCCACATCCATCGCCCTAGCCATGGCTTTATCTGCCACGCTAGTGGCGATGGAGCGCACAATTTGTTGCGCAATTGTGCCGCCTAGGCAGCCGCTCAGCAGGCAAAAAGTCGCTAATAATGCAATATATCTAAAAATTATAAAAAACTTAAACATTAAAACTTAATCCTACGCTCGTAACGCGGAAGGTTAACATTACTGTTAACTCATTGAAATGTCTAGCTCTTTTGTTAGTATGTGTATTGTTTTGTGGTTTTGAACGTGCGTAACCACATTATTTTGTGGTTTGAGAGGAAGCGTTTGTTGCATTAACGCTAATAATGCCGCTTAAAATAATTAAGGCAATTGCTAACCATTCTGAAAATGATAGCTGTTCTTGCCATAATACAATCCCGAATAAGCTGGCAAGCACTACTGTGACATAAGCCAAACTTGCCACTGTGAGCGTGTTGCCAGTGCGGTAAGCGCGCGTTAAGGCAAGCTGGGCAATAGTTGAAGATACGCCCAAGCCAACCAGCAAGGCTAAATCGCTTAAAGTAACGGGTGTGAAATCGTGCACTAGCATCCATGCGCCCGCGCCAATGGTAGAAATTAGCGTAAAGTAAAACACCGTGCGCCAATCGGGTTCATTCACATTGCCCAGCTGTTTTACGTGCACAT
>JAYVRE010000225.1:0-5611 GCA_043776535.1 Methylotenera sp.
GGCTTCGCCCACACATCGGCGCTGTCAAACGCCACAAACAGCGGAATATCGCCAAACATGGCCACGCCGTTTTTATTGGCGTAATTTTTAAGCGCTTGCCACTGCCTAAAAAACAAAAACTGGGTGAATTTAATGACGGCAATTTCATGGGCATAAAACTGTTTCACTTTTACCATCTGTGCAGGCTGTTTGTCTTTATAAGCTTGTGGCCAAGTATTCCAACTAGCGTTTTTAAACTTTTTTCTCAACACCATAAATAATGCAAAATCGCCTAACCAAGTGACATTTTCACGGCAAAACTTAACAAATTCTTGTTGTAAACTTTTATTTTTACTTTGTTTATAACAATTATAAGAATCGCCAAGAGCCGCTTCCCTATTGGCTTGCAGGCCTGCACTGGAATGTCCTAGTCCAGTGGCATCATTATTAAGCAAGTTTTCTTTAACTAAATCATCTAGACTAATAAACTTAGGATTACCCGCATGTGCGCTTAAACATTGATATGGAGAGCCGTTATCATGTGGCATATTGAGCGGCAAAGTTTGCCAAATACCAGCGCCAATCTCAGTTAAAAAATCAATAAATCTAAAAGCGTCTTCGCCAAAATTGCTTGCTGGCAATGAGCTGATATGCAATAAAACACCGGCATGGCGCATTAGATGCTGTGATGGTTTTTGTGTCAAAATTTATTGCCCTTAATTAACTTTCTTGTCCGCGCTTCATGGTACCACTCAACGTTGGATCGCTAAGATTTTCAACAGCCAATAGCGACGGGTGATTGACGCTAATAGGTATTGATAAATTAGCTGGCACTGGCTGTTTTAGCAACACATGTAAATTGCTTAAGTTACGGCGATATAATTGATCGAAACTACTAATGCTGCTAGTAGAGTTATAGTCACCTAACCACCAAAACCAATCGGAACCTTCGCACACAGAGAGTTGATTTTCACACAATTTTTTTTCTTCCGCGCTTAATTTGCCAGTAAGCATCACTTTGTCATAGGTTTTTTTGGCTTCGCAAAGTAAATCCCAGCCAAAGTTTTTGTCTTTATTGCCTATCCAAGTGCTAAAAGTGCCATACACCCAACTGCCTGCGGCGATTTCAGGCAAGTTGCCACAAAAAATTTTATACGGGCTTTTTTCTGGTGTTTTGATGGCTTGTAACACTTCAGATTGCGTCACCATTTCTATATTGGGATGGTTTGCCAGCGCTTGATACAGCTCAGTTAAAAAATAATAGCCGTTATAGGGATAATATTCCCAAGCATTTTCGCCATCTAAAATCACACTTACCACGGGATTTTCTGGTTTTTGATAACTTGCTTGAATATGTTCTAACTCTCTGACAAAATCGCGCACGGCATCGGTGCTGTGCATCTTGCTGTACTCAAAACCAATCTTGTCAGAGAGTCTATCGTCTCTAAAAAAGCACAGTATTTCATCTTGCCCATTGCTTATTTTATAAGGTTTATACAAATACTCAGTACGCGAAATTAATGCTTTGGTAGGATTTGATTTATGCAGGCTATTGGTTAACACACCCTCGCCAGAAGCCGCCCATTGCACGCCTTGTTGCGCCATAAGCAATAAGCTTTGTTTAGATACTGCACCCTCTGCTGGCCACATACCTACTGGCTTTGTGCCAAATCGCAGCTTGTGTGAGGTTTGTGCTTGTTTAATGTGGGCTATCGCGCGCACTTCGCCGCCATTGTAATGCGTAGCTTGTGGCAGCACAGCATTGGGCATAGCGTCTAGCGTAGTATTAAAATCTAGCAATAAGGGCAAAATGGGGTGTTGATGTGGCGTGCTGGATATTTCAATTTGACCTTTTTGTCGCAAAGTTTTATAACGTGGAATTAAATTGCTAATTATTTCACCGATTAAATCAAATAAAGCCAAGCGATCATTGACGCTAAATTGACTGCCTTTTGTAACCAATTTTTGCACTAACTGGTTGTTTTTCTTGATACTTTCTCCCATCCATGCTAAATGGTACCAAACTAACAAATCAGCTTTATATTGTGCCGAAAAGTATTGCAAATCACTGTCATCAACTGGCGCATCAGCCATAGCACTGGCGACCTGATAAAGATTAAGTAAACGCTGGTATTGCGGATAAGGCGATAGCATTTTTTCGTGATGACTTTTGAAACAGCTCTCTGTAATAAACTGGCATTGCTCTTTAGAAACCGTCTCTAAATTCGCCATGCCCAGCAGGGCTAGTAAGGGATCGCGTATTTTTTTACTTTTAAACTGCGCAACGTAATCTTCTAATTGATCTAACAAAATGGGTACAAAATTAAAGCTTACGCGCGCTTTTACGTTATTTTCTAGGTGAAACGCCATATCAGAATAGTCTTTAATGGCGTGTAGGTAGGTCCACGGCAGCACGTATTCACCTGTTATCGAATCGCGATAATCGGGCTGGTGCATGTGCCAATAAAGGGAGATTAAAAGCTTTGGAGGAGTTATTTGCAATTTCTTAATACCTTTGTTAATTGTTATTTATTGAAGCCTATTTATTGCTGTAGGTCATCGGCCGAAACTGGTCTAGCATTTCGCGCGTAACCAACACCGTACCTTTTTCTGAGACATAAAAACGTTTTTTATCGGCAACAGGGTCAAAGCCAATTTCCATGCCTTCTGGCACATGAACACCTTTATCAATCACCACGTTTTTAAGTTTTACATGGCGATTAATTACCGCGTTAGGCAAAATAACCGCGCCTTCAATCGTGCAAAAACTATGCACACGCACATTTGAAAACAGAACCGAGCTGGTAACACACGAGCCGCTAATTATGCAACCGCCCGATACGATAGAATCGGTTGCTTTGCCCATTCTTTCGGGGTCGTTGAACACAAATTTGGCGGGCGGCAATTGTTCTTGGTGGGTCCAAATTGGCCACATATTATCGTACATATTCAGTTCTGGAATCACGCGCGTCAGCTCCATATTGGCCGCCCAGTAAGCGTCAACAGTCCCCACATCACGCCAATAATGCAAATCATTTTTTGCGCCTACGCAACTATCGGCAAAGCGATGCGCATAAACGCGGGCGCGCGAAATCAAATACGGAATAATGTCGGCACCGAAATCATGGCTTGAGTTTTCATCTTCTGCATCGCGCATCAGCTGCTCATACAAAAAACCTGCATTAAACACGTAAATACCCATGCTCGCTAGCGCTTGTGTCGCATCACCTGGCATATGCTTTGGATTGGCAGGCTTTTCAGCAAACTCAATAATACGGTATTCATCATTCACCGCCATCACGCCAAAACCTTTAGCCTCTTCTAACGGCACATTAATGCATGCTACTGTCATATCGGCATTATTTCTCACATGGCACGCCAGCATTTGGCCATAATCCATTTTGTAAATATGGTCGCCTGCCAAAATCACCACATATTCTGCTTGGCTCACGGCTATAGTATCTAGGTTTTGATATACTGCATCGGCAGTACCTTTGTACCATTCTTCGGTATCGCGCTGTTGCGAGGCTGGCAGCAAATCCACATACTCGTTAAACTCACCGCGTAAATAGCCCCAGCCGCGCTGAATATGACGCATTAAACTGTGCGATTTATATTGCGTCACCACACCGATGCGGCGAATGCCCGAATTAATGCAATTGGATAAGGGGAAATCAATAATACGGAACTTACCGCCAAATGGCACCGCTGGCTTGGCACGGTGGTTAGTTAAATCTTTTAAGCGGCTGCCGCGCCCGCCCGCCAAAATAAGCGCGATTGAACTTTTAGTGAGGTTACTAACAAAACGTGGTGAGTTGAAATCTTTTTCCATGGTATATCTTCTCTTATCTTCTTGTGCGATTACTCTTATTATATGCGCAATAAAGCGCTATAATCTAGCCTGTATATACTATATATTTTAGTTTTCTTATAATTATTTAAGACTTAACATTGTGACAACTCAAACTGAACAACATCAACTAAACTTAATTTTAGGCGCGCAACATCACGACCCCTTTAATTACTTAGGACTGCATACAAAACCTAAAAAACAATTTGTTTTTCGTACTTTTTTGCCTAACGCAGAAAGTGTTTGGCTTAAAGTAGCTTCGGACTGGGTGCCCTTAGAGAAAATGCATCAAAATGGCCTATTTACTTGGCAAGGCAATGTTAAGCCAGAAGCGCCTTGTTTATTAAAAATTGAATGCAATGGCGACACCGTCGAAGCGTACGATACTTATTCGTTTGCGCCGTTTCTTAGTGATGATGATCTACACTTGTTTGGACAAGGCCAATTAAATCATGCCTATAACACACTTGGTGCGCATGTGTGTGAATTGCAAGGCGTTGCTGGTGTGCGCTTTGCTGTTTGGGCACCCAGCGCAGAGCGCGTAAGCTTGGTGGGTAGTTTTAACAACTGGGATGGCCGCACTAACCAAATGCGCGCTCGCGGCGGCAGTGGCGTGTGGGAGATTTTTATCCCAAACCTCACAGCGGGCGATTTATATAAATTTGAGATTCGCAACCGCCAAACGGGTGCTGTATTTACTAAAATAGACCCGTACGGGCGCGAGTTTGAACTGCGCCCTGGCACTGCTTCGCGCGTCACCAGCACCAATCAATACCAATGGAACGACAAAGCTTGGCTTAAAAATCGTGGTGAGCTAGATTGGCTACACGCGCCATTTAACTGCTATGAGGTGCATTTAGGCAGCTGGCAACGCAAAGATGGCAACGAATTGCTAAGCTTTAGAGAGCTTGCAGAAAAACTCGTACCTTACGTAGCGGAAATGGGTTATACGCATATTGAATTACTACCCATTACTGAGCATCCGCTGACTGAATCGTGGGGCTATCAAACCACGGGCTATTTTGGCGTAACCAACCGATTCGGCACGCCCGATGATTTGCGCTTTTTTGTAGATGCATGCCACCAAGCCAATATTGGCGTCATTTTGGATTGGGTGCCAGGGCACTTCCCCAAAGATGATTGGGCACTAGCGCGCTATGATGGAAGCGCCTTGTATGAACATGAAGACCCGCGACTAGGCGAGCATCAAGATTGGGGCACGTTAATTTTTAACTACGGCCGTAATGAGGTGCGTAACTTTTTAGTTTCTAACGCTTATTTTTGGTTAGAAGAATTTCATATCGATGGCCTGCGCGTAGATGCGGTGGCATCTATGCTTTACCTAGATTACTCTCGCAAAGCAGGCGAATGGCTGCCGAATAAATTTGGTGGCCGAGAAAACTTAGAAGTCATTGATTTTATTAAGCAATTAAATACTATAGTGCATCAAGACTTTCCAGGTGCGCTGACGATTGCAGAAGAATCTACCGCCTGGCCAGGCGTTTCGCACCCTGTGTATTTAGGTGGACTGGGCTTTAGTATGAAGTGGAATATGGGCTGGATGAATGATAATTTAGCTTATATTGAGCAGGATCCCGTGCATCGCAAATATCATCACGACAAGCTTACTTTTGGACAGCTATACGCTTATTCAGAAAACTTTGTATTGCCGTTTTCACACGATGAAGTGGTACACGGAAAAGGCTCATTAATTGGCAAAATGCCAGGCGATGGCTGGCAAAAATTTGCTAATTTGCGCTTATTGCTTACCTTGCAGATGAC
>JAYVRE010000226.1:0-5611 GCA_043776535.1 Methylotenera sp.
CTGCAACAGAAGATACTGCAATTAATGGTGCGTGGGCATTAGCGCCAGGTAAAGCCCTATTAAAGGCGATTAATAAGCGCTTTCCTACAATGCAATTAATTGCTGAAGATTTAGGCGTTATTACTGCCGAGGTGGATGCATTAAGAAGCGAATTCAATCTGCCAGGTATGAAGATTTTGCAATTTGCATTTGGCGGTGAAGATAATAATCCGTACCTGCCACACAATATTGAGGAAAATAGTGTGGTTTATACAGGCACGCACGATAACGACACTACACTGGGCTGGTATCAGCAATTGGATGAAAACACCAAAAATGATGTGCTTAGGCGGCTACAAATAAGTGAGCCGCACATAAATAAACCCCATATGCCACAAGCCTTGGTGGAGTTGGCTTTGGCCACACAAGCCAATATTGCGATTATCCCTATGCAAGATATTTTGGGTTTAGATTCAGAACACCGCATGAATACACCTGGAACGATTGATAAAAATTGGCGTTGGCGTTTTGATTGGAATGCGCTAAAAATCGAAGATATCAACAGCATTAAACAGGCAATTCAACGTAATAACAGGGCGCATAAATGGCATTAAGCATAGGCCTCGATGTTGGCGGCACTAATATACGCTTAGGTGTATTTACAGGTCTGAAATTAATTGATGAAACCCGCTTTCAAGCAGATTTTTCGAGGTTTTGCAAAGACCATGCACCTGATGAAGCTTGGCAAAAAATATTAAGGGTAACTGCAAGTGCTATACAAAGCGTGATAACGAAACACCCAGATGTGCAAGGTATTGGCATCGGCTTTCCTGGTTTTATCAATCCACAAACCCAGTTAATTTCACAATCGCCCAACTTACCAGGCATAAAAATTGTGAATTTAGCAGCTGATTTAAGTCAGTTAATCGGTAAAAAAGTGATTGTGGAAAACGACGCGAATGCTGCTGCCTTTGGCGAATATAGCCTAGCGGGAAAGCCAGAAGGCGGCTTAATCTACTTGTGTTTAGGCACAGGCGTAGGTGGTGGCTTTGTCGATGCAAGTGGCAAGCTTTATTCAGGTCAGCATGGTGTGGCGATGGAAGTAGGGCACATAATAATTGAAGCAAATGGCAGGCAATGTGGCTGTGGCAATAAAGGCTGCATGGAGCAATACGCCTCGGCCAGCGGCGTGGCTATTAGTTATTTTAACGCCACCCGACAACAACTTACAGCCCATAAAATCGCAGACCTCGCTAAGTCTGGCGATAATCAAGCGCTTGCAGCATACGATGTAGCAGCAAACGCTTTGGCGCAGACGTTGGCTAGCATTGCAAAAGTAATTGATGTAAAAAATGTGGTGATTGGCGGCGGCTTAACAGGTGCTTGGGCGCTAATGCAAGCCGCATTTAATCAACGCTTAGAAGCCGATTTAATACCCGTATTACGCGGGAAAATTACAGTGAATATCTCCACCGCGAACGACACAGCAGGCATGCTGGGCGCGGCTATGTTAGCTGTATAAAATTCGTCATGCACGCATTTCATGCCCATTTATATTTTTCTGTTGCTGAAATTAACCTTGCTAGACAAGTGCGCGCTGATATTGCGCAAGCCTTACCCTATTTAACTTATATCGGGCAGCTAATTCCCATGCCTATTGGGCCGCATAGCCAACCCATGTTTGAAATGCATATTCCCGCCACTAAAATTGACCATGCGACGACTACTCTAAACGACTTGCGGGCAGGGTTTTCGGTGCTTATTCATCCGGTGCAGCTAGATGAGTTGGCGGCGCATACCGATGAGGCAGTATGGCTGGGCGTAAAATTAGCGTTAAAGCTTGAAGTATTGCAGGCGAAGCATTAATTTAAACATGATGTTGCTGCAACGCCCAAGCGACGTGTTCTCGTACTAATTCATTGCTATCTTGCGCGCGCGCTTTTAAGGCGTTAATTACCGCTGGCGAACTAGGCGCGTTACCCAAACCGACAGCGATATTGCGCAGCCATTGAAGGTAACCAATTCTAAATATCGCGCTACCTGCCATTTTTTGTTTAAATTCTGTCTCGCTCCAAGCAAAGCATTGCACCAAGCTGATGTCATCCAAGCCATTGCGCACATTAAAATCGGGTTCTTGGGTGATTTCTGCAAATTTATTCCATGGACACACTAATTGACAGTCGTCGCAGCCATACACGCGGTTGCCTATCAACGGCCTAAACTCAACGGGAATGGCGGTTTTAAGCTCAATGGTGAGGTAAGAAATGCAGCGTCGCGCATCAACTTCGTAAGGTGCGGTAATGGCGCGGGTAGGGCATATATCGATGCAAGCTGAGCAGCTGCCGCAATGATTGCTGGCTTTTTCATCAATCGGCAGCGGTAAATTCGTGTAAATTTCACCCAAAAAAAACCACGAGCCATGCTCTTTATTTATCAGTAAAGTGTGTTTACCGCGCCAGCCCAAGCCAGCTTTCTCAGCTAGCGCCACTTCTAGCACTGGCGCACTGTCTGTGAACACTCGATATTCAAAATCAGCAATATTTTCTGAGATTTTATCGCATAATTTTTGCAGTTTTTGCCGCATCACTTTATGATAATCGCGCCCTAGGGCATAACGAGAAATAAAGGCTTTTTCGCCATCTTCTATTACATTCCAACTGGCTTTGGCTGTTGGCGGCAAATAATCCAAACGCGCGGTAATTACACGCATAGTATTTGGCACTAAATCAGCAGGTCGCGTGCGTTTCACGCCGTGTTTTGCCATATAATCCATGTCACCATGAAAGCCTTTTTTAATCCACGCTTGGTGCTCAACCTCCGCGCTAGACAATTCGATATCGCAAACGCCGATGTCAGAAAAGCCCAATTCACGCCCCCAGTGCTTGATGTCAGCCGTCAGATTCGCGTAATCATTAGTATCAGATAATTTCATATGGCGAATGATATTACATTAATTTTGGATAACGAAGTAGCAACATTAGCTTGTGGCGATAAATTTTCGCGCATTGTGGCTTGTGGGCTTGTCGTGTATTTGCATGGCGACCTTGGTGCAGGCAAAACTACCTTTGTACGGGGCGTTTTACATGGTTTAGGCCATGTGGGCAAAGTAAAAAGCCCTACTTATACTTTGGTTGAACCTTATCTTGTTGAATCTAATGTAGGTTCTAGTTATAATGTTTATCACTTTGATTTATATCGCTTTACGGATGAGGAAGAATGGGAAGCTGCAGGCTTTAGAGAATACTTTAATGCGCAAAGTATTTGCATGATTGAGTGGCCAGAAAGAGCCGCAAATGTGCTACCAGAGCCTGACATTCATGTGCATCTTTCCCTGTATCAAAACGCTCGTAAAATTCAGTTTTCAGCAGGTTCGCCATTAGGCAAGCAATGTATAGAAGAGCTGCATGTTTAGAAAATCTATAATCCAATTTTTATTTGCTTGCTTATTGCTAATCAATTCAAGCAGTTATGCTGCCAATACTATTACCGCAGCGCGCGTATGGCCTGCGCAGGAATACACGCGCATTGCATTTGAATCCACTTCGCCTATTAAATATCAGCTCATTATTCTAAAAAATCCCGATAGACTCGTGTTAGATATTGAAGATTTAGAACTCAGTAACGCACTTACTACGCTTTCTGACAAAATTTTATCGAGCGACCCCTATATCAAACAGGTGCGTGTTGCCAAATTCAAGCCTGGCGTGGTGCGCATTGCGGTGGATTTAAAAGGCGAGGTAAAATCTAATTTGTTCGCACTTGTGCCAGCGGGCGATTATAAACATCGTTTAGTACTAGATATTTATCCGCTGCAAGATGATTTAATGGCCATGTTAGGCAAAAGGTCTGCTGAAACTGAATCAGAAAATCAACCAAAGCCAGTCATCGAGGCGTTACCCTCTATTGCTGTAGAGCCTGATGTTCCAGCAACAGTACCAGCGACAGTGCCAAGCACTGAGCCAGTCGTCGAAACTGCTCCAGCAGCAGCAGAAATCCCTGTTAAAAATAAAGAAGACGAGCGTTTAATCACCATTGTTATTGATGCAGGCCACGGTGGCGAAGACCCAGGCGCGCGTGGTGCGAGTGGTAGCCGAGAGAAAGACATCACCCTAAAAATTGCAAAAAAATTAAAAGAGAAATTAGACGCAGAACCCAATATGCGCGGCATGTTGACGCGCGATGGCGATTATTTTGTTTCGCTGGGTACGCGTGTGGTAAAAGCGCGTAAATTTAAAGCAGATTTATTTATTTCTATACATGCCGATGCCTTTACCAATCCCGCAGCACGCGGCTCTTCGGTATTTGCGCTATCAGAAAAAGGGGCTACCAGCGCCAGTGCGCGATATTTGGCGAAAAAGGAAAATGAATCAGATTTAATTGGCGGTGTGAGTTTAGGTGGCAGAGACCCAGTGCTAGCTAAAACGCTGCTAGATTTATCGCAAGCCGCGACGATTAATGATAGTTTGAAACTAGGCAAAGCAGTACTCGGCCACATTGGCGAGATTAATAAATTACATAAAAATCATGTTGAGCAAGCTGGTTTTGCGGTACTAAAATCGCCAGATGTCCCCTCAATATTGGTTGAAACAGCATTTATTAGCAACCCAGAAGAAGAACGTAAGTTGATTGATGATGACTATCAGGACAAACTGGTGGATTCAATTTTGAGCGGCATTAAAAAGTACTTTGCCAGCAACCCTGCGCTGGCAAAAATCAAAGTCGCTTATGAAAAATAGGCTTGCTTATGAGTAGCAAATTAACAGATCAGGCTGACCTTAAAATTAGCCCACAAGAAACTGTTTTATTACAAAATCAAGAGGGTTTGCAACTTATCGAGCTTTATCTTAAACGCTCACGTTTTGCTGTACTGCACACTATTTTACTGTATCTTTTTGTGGCTTATTCTTTCTATGGCGCAGCAGAAACCAGTCACGTTGTGGCATGGCTTGTCTATGCGCTAAGCATTGATGCGCTGATTTTGATACATGTTAATTCGTATGATACTAATCAAGTATCTGATGCTGAATTGAAAAACTTTAAGCATCGGCAAATATTGTTGCATTTTTTTGCTGGTTTGGTTTGGAGCTTGGCTGGGTTTCTATTAATCAATGATTCCACGCCAATGATGTTGGTTTATATGGTCTTTACAATCAGCGGCATACTCCTCTCAATGGCTGTTTCTATTATGTCGCCTTCGATGCTGGGTTTAACCGCCTACACATTAAGCGCTGCTAGTTTTACGGTTTATTACACGTGGCAACATTTTGATACGCTGAATTTATTTTTTTTGGGTGCGATAGCGCTCATTATTACAGTGATGCAAATTGGCTACGATGCACACAAGCAATATAAGCGCTATATTAAGGTGTTGGTGCTGAATAGTTTTATGAATAACAAGCTAAATGCGAGTAATCAAGTGCTAAATCAATATGCCAATGTAGATGAGCTTACAGGTTTAAATAACCGCCGCTTTATTTTAGAAGATTATTACAGAAAAGTCAGCAGTGCTAGACGCTACCAACAACCACTCAGTATCTTATTGATTGATATAGATTATTTTAAAAAAGTAAATGATCAGTTTGGACATCCAATAGGGGATGAAGTATTAATGTCGGTTGCAGTAGATTTGGCA
>JAYVRE010000227.1:0-5586 GCA_043776535.1 Methylotenera sp.
CCAAAAAAGAACTTAATCTTTTATTGAGGCAGGTTTCTAAATTATTGTTAAATTGTATTGCCATAATGAAATCAATTGCTAAGTTATTTTTATTGCACCTAATTTTGGTTTTTCTAAAAGGCATAACACACCCACTCAATCTGAACCTATCACCCAACAGCCAATGCTGCTAGAGTAAGCGTAGGGTGTGCAAATTGATTTGCTTTGCACACCATCATGTTTATTTCAACGCCGCAAAAATACTATCCCGAATCACATTCATATCACCCAAACCATTTACAAACACATGCTTAGGTGCGCCGTTTAAGCCGCTGTTTGCCCAATCCACATAGTATTTCACTAATGGTTTTGTTTGGCTGTGATACACGTTTAAACGCGTTTTCACAGTGCCTTCATGGTCGTCTATGCGTTGCACTAAATCTTCACCTGTGACATCGTCTTTGCCCGCTACTTTTGGCGGATTGAATTTTACGTGATAAGTTCGGCCGCTGGCTGGGTGGCTGCGGCGGCCGCTCATGCGCTCTACAATCGCATCATCTGGCACATCAATTTCAACTACGTAATCGATGCCAACGCCTGCATCCTTCATGGCTTCTGCTTGTGGAATGGTGCGTGGAAAGCCGTCGAATAAAAAGCCGTTGGCACAATCGGCTTCTTTAATGCGCTCGCTCACCAAACCGATTATTACGGCATCTGGCACTAAGCCGCCGCTATCCATAAAGCTTTTGGCCTCTAAGCCTAGTGGCGTGCCTGCCTTAACCGCAGCGCGTAGCATATCGCCAGTGGAGATTTGTGGGATGTTAAACTTTTCTTTAATGAAAGTGGCTTGTGTGCCTTTGCCAGCGCCAGGTGCGCCCAAGAGGATAATACGCATTTGATTGTTCTCGTACGAAGTGGTTAGTAAAAAATAAGATTATATCAAACAAGATAATTGCTGATGGTGACAAATTGCGCCACGCTTAAATTTTCTGCGCGCAATTGCGAGCTAATTTCAAGTTCTGCAAACCCAGCGTCATCCAGCAAGCCTTTTAAGGTATTGCGCAGGGTTTTGCGGCGCTGTCCAAACGCTGCCATGACAATTTTTGCAAAATGTTTTTGATCTTTTGCGACGAAAGGCAAGGTCGCGTGCGGTACGCAGCGCACAAAGGCCGATTCTACTTTTGGCGCAGGTTCAAATGCTTCGGGCGGCACGGTGATTAAATATTCCATCGCAAGGTGATATTGCAGCATGACCGAAAGCCGCCCGTATGCAGGGGTTGAGGGTGATGCCACCATACGCTCTACCACTTCTTTTTGCAGCATAAAATGCATGTCGGTAATGCAAGATACGTTATCTAGCAGGTGAAATAAAATGGGTGTGGAGATGTTGTACGGAAGATTGCCGACAACACGCAGATTTTCACCAAAAGTAGTGAAATCAAATTTCAGCGCGTCAATATTGTGAATGGTAACGGCAGCACTTGAATATTCATTTTGCATCCAGCTTACAATATCACGATCAATCTCTACCACATGTAAGTGATTGATTTTTTTAAGTAATGGCTTGGTGAGTGCACCTAAGCCTGGGCCAATTTCTATGATGAGCTGATTTTGTAGTGGATTGATTGCTTCAATTAAGCTACTAATAATACTTTGGTCAGTGAGGAAGTTTTGCCCAAATCTTTTTTTTGCAAGGTGTTTCATGGTGTTTTTTTGCTTGTCAGTTCAATCGCCAATTCAATCGCAGCCAGCATACTGCCAGTGTTGATATTGCCCGTGCCTGCTAGGTCTAACGCGGTGCCGTGGTCAACCGAGGTGCGAATAATCGGCAAACCTAGCGTCACGTTTACACCGCCGCCAAAGCTGGCGTATTTAAGCACTGGCAAGCCTTGGTCGTGGTACATCGCTAATACGCAATCGGCGTTTTCAAGATATTTTTTGGTGAATAGCGTATCTGCTGGCAATGCACCTATTAGGTTTATGCCTTCAGCGCGTAGTTTGGCTAGCACAGGGTTTATTACTTCAATTTCTTCTCTGCCTAAATAGCCGTCTTCACCCGCATGGGGGTTAAGCCCAGCAACCAATATGCGTGGGTTTTGAATACCAAATTTAGCGATTAAATCGGCGTGCAAAATGCGTATGGTTTTTTCTAAGCCAGTTTTTGTAATGGCGGCTGGCACATCTTTTAGCGCTAAGTGAATAGTCGCTAGCGCAACCCTCATGCCGCCGCCGACTAACATCATTACCACATGCGGCACATGTAAATGCTCGGCGAAAAATTCGGTATGGCCTGTAAATGCAATGCCAGCATCGTTAATCACGCCTTTGTGCACGGGTGCGGTGACAACTGCGTCAAATTCACTATTGATGCAGCCATCCATCGCACGCGTAAGCGTGTTGATTACATATTGGCTATTGGCTGGGTTTAATACGCTAGCCATGACAGGTGCTGCAATTGGCACATGCAATACTTTTTTTGTATCAAAGTTAAGCTTGAGCAATTTTGCACGCGCTGCCAGCATTTCTGCATCACCAATAATGGTAATTTCTGCTTTAATTTCAAGCTGAGCAAGCAGCACGCAAATATCAGGGCCAATACCAGCGGGCTCGCCAGAGGTGATTGCAATACGTGGAAGGGAATGCATCTAAGTGGTTATGTTAAAACTTGTCTTCTAAAACTTATCTTCAAGTCTTAGCTCAACAAAGGCGCGGTCGCGCAGTTCGCGAATCCAATCCTGATAAGCCTCTTCAGATTTTCGTGCGCGAATTTCTTGTCGCGCTTTAAGTCTTGAAGCCTCTTTAGTCATGTCTTGCTGACGGCGTTCTAGCACTTGAATAATATGCCAACCAAAGGGTGACAGTACGGGTTCGCTTATTTCGCCCAATCCGAGCGCATCCATGGCTTTCTCGAACGGCGGTACGGTATCGCCAGGGTTTACCCAACCTAAATCGCCGCCATTGTTCGCGCTGCCATCTTCGGAATATTGACGCGCCATGTCTTCAAACTTGGTACCGTTATCAATACGCTCTTTAATACCATCCATTTTACGTTTTGCCTCTTTTTCAGAGACCACTTCGCTAAGCTTAAGCAAGATATGGCGTGCATGCGTTTGACCAACCACCAAAGAAGACGTGCCACCGCGGCGGTTGGTGAGTTTTAACACATGGAAACCATTAGGGCTGCGAAGGGGATTTGCCACCTCGCCCACTTGCAGTTTTTTTAGGGTATCTAAAAATAGCGCAGGTAATTGAGCGCCGCTTTTCCAGCCCATATTGCCGCCCTCAAGCGCATTGGGGGCATCTGAAAAGCTCGCTGAAACTTGCGCGAAGTTTGTGCCATTGTTCAATTGTTGCAGCACTTCTTGTGTTTTAGTTTTGGCTTTTTCTAAATCTTCTGGGCTGGCATCTTCTGGGGTACGAATTAAAATATGCGAAATTTCAAATTCGTCTTGCTCTTCGCCACGGCTGGCTTGTGTGGTTAAGTAGTTGTCTACTTCGCCTTCAGACACATTCAGTTTATTATCCACCTCGCGCTCGCGCAGCCTAGCAATGGTAATTTCACTGCGAATATCTTCACGAAACTTGCGTATACTCAAACCGTCTTTTTCGAGCAAGGCCTTAAATTCTTCTACGCCTAGTTTGTTTTGCGCTGCAATGCGTTCTATGGTTTTATCAAGTTGCGTGTCATCTACTTTTAACCCAGTTTGTGCGGCCAATTGTAACTGTAAACTATCGACGATTAAACGCTCTAAAACTTGCTTCTCAAGAACATTCTGCGGGGGCAAAGCTGTGCCTTGCTTTTCTAATTGTGCGATGACGGTGCTTATACGATCTGCAAGCTCCTGTTCGGTGATAACACTTTGATCGACAACGGCAATAATGCGATCCATTTTAACGATGTCGTTAGTTTTTGCAGCAGCTTTACTTTCTATAGCAGTTAAATTTTCCGCCGAGATTGCCAAGTGTGTGAATATAAAACCACTTAAAATCAATAAGTTAAATATTTTTAGTGCTTGGTTTGAAGCCAAATTTAGTGCTGAGTATAATAATTTCATCGGTTGTAATTCTGCTGCCTGTAAATGTTAGGAATTTCACTAGAGGTTAAATAACCTGGGATATCGCGTCTAAGTAAGTTAAGCGGATTTGAGCCTATAGAAGCTAAGCCGCCAAGCTCTAGCTGAAAGAATAGACCAAAGTTTGCGTCAGCAGTTGCCGTTTCTATGCGTTGAATAACAGTGCGTGCTTGCCAACAGCCCGCATCATATTCCAAGCCCGCCAAGCTTTCAATTGGCCTGCTATCGCGAACAGAGTAATTAAGGCGGCCTACACCATACCAGCCGCGGCTAAGCGGCCACTGGCCAGAAACATTAATTTGCTCTAAAAAGTCTTTAGTATAACGATAACCTACATTAAGCAATTTTCCAGGTTCTGGGTTGTAACGAGCGAGTATATTGCCGCGTACCAAGCCTTTGCCGTCAGTACTGTGTTGCCCAAACGCGTCTAAATTCCATTTGTTAGAAAGCCTTGCAGTTAGCCCGGCAATCACGTCTGAAGTATTGTTTTGTGAAACAGATCCGCCAGGCAGCACGACTTTTTGGTCTTCTAAGTAAAAGCGTTGCCCAATAGTGGCGGACATACGCTCAATACCAGAGTTTTTATCAATCATACGCGTGGTTAAAGCTAAACTAACTTGATTCGCGTTATTAATTCTATCGTCGCCTGTGAATTGGTTTTCAGTAAACAAGGTGGTGAGATTCAAATCGGCTAAGGCTGAATCAAACACTGGTAATAAATCTTGTTTTTTATTGGGGATATACACATAGAACATGCGCGGCTCAATAGTTTGCGTGTAGCTATTTTTTACAATTTTGACATCGCGTTCAAAATACAAGCCGCTGTCTAAGCTAAATATTGGTAAGCTGCGGCTAGCGTTATTGTTACTAACCTTAGTGCCGTTAATCGTAAAGTTATTATCTTGCAAATTATAGTGCGTCATGTGCACGCCAACTTTGGGCGTTATAAAGCCGTAAGATTGGCTAAACGGCGCGCTGATGCTTGGATAAACGGTTAAGCGACTGCCCGTAGCGGAAAGTGGTGCCTTGTTATCACGATCAAAATAAGCATATTGGCTGTGTAAATCGGTATTGACGTAATCCCACTCTTTATTGGCAGTGAGCGTGAGCTGAGGTAAGCGTTCGTAAGGGAAGTTTATTTTATCTAAGGTTTGATATTTTTGCACCAAGCCGTTAAAACGCCACACATCGCCCACATAATCAACGCGACCTTCTTGTGGCAGATTAACGCGGCTGGTGCTGGTAATGCGGGTGGACATCTCAGAAAAATATTGGTCATCCGACACTTTTTCAAGGTTATAGCCAGCCGACCAACCCGCGCCAAGATTATGGCTATGACTGAGATTGGCGTAATAGCGGTTGCCGCCATTAAGGCTATCATTATTTAAATACTCCAAATTATCGATGCCAGAATAATTCTCGCCTAGGTATCTAAACTCCCCTTGCAATTGCACACCGCGCTTGCTTAAGTAACGAACACCTACCGTGGCATCCTTATCTGGCGCAATGTTGATGTAGTAAGGGATTGAGGTCT
>JAYVRE010000228.1:0-5583 GCA_043776535.1 Methylotenera sp.
CTGCGCTGCACCCGTTTGAAATGGCGGCAAACGCGCCTAGTGAATGGGTTCGCGATGTACAGAAATACTTTTCTGCACACAACAAATTATTACAAGAAAACTATGTGCTTAAACAACAAGCGTTTGAGCATCAAGTCTCTCTGCAACGCTTAAACACCATACAAGCAGAAAACGAGCATCTGCGCCATTTGTTAAATGGCAATATTCCTGTTCACCCTAAAGCGGTTTTGGGCGAGATTTCACACATGGGTCGCGATCCATTTACGCATGTCGTGGTGGTTAACCGAGGTAGTCAGCACAATATCAAAGCGGGGCAAGCGGTGGTTGATTCAAAAGGTGTCATCGGTCAAGTTACGCGGGTATATCCTTTCACTTCCGAGGTCACGCTTATCACCGATAAAGAGCTTTCTATTCCTATCCAAATAGAACGCAACCAATTACGTGCCATTGCCTTTGGCGCAGGTAATAACACGCTGGATATTCCATTTTTGCCCACTAATGTCGATATTAAAGTGGGCGATAAATTAGTGACTTCGGGCATAGATGGGGTTTATCCTGCTGGCTTGGCTGTTGCCACTATCACAAAAATACAGCAAAACCCCGAATCGCCATTTGCAAAGATTGTTAGCACACCTGTGGCTGGTGTAAGCAATCACTTACAGCTTTTATTATTAGCCTTGCCCGAAACAAAAGAGGCTGTAGCACCTACATCAGCATCTGCACCCGAAGAGGTAGCCGACGTTAATAAAGACAAAGAAATTATTAAAGATAAGGCTAAAACCAATGCGCCACACTAGCCTGATTAGCGTTTATCTCACATTATTAATCGCCTTGCTATGCCAGCTTTATCCTTGGGTTGGCCAAGGCATTATTTTTCGCCCAGCCTTTATGTTGGTCGTATTGCTTTATTGGCTGTTGCGAGCGCCGAACTTAAGCAACGTAGGTACCGCATGGCTGGCTGGCCTACTGGTAGATTTGGCGACAGGCAGTTTGCTCGGTCAACATGCCTTAAGTTTTACGATTACCGCATACGTTGCGTTGAGTTACCAACGTAGATTGGTGCTGTTTAACAGTTGGCAACTTGCAGGCTATGTACTCGCATTACTTATCATTGAGCGCGTCGTAATATTGCTGCTTAAAGTATTTGCTGGCGACGAAAACCCTGGCTTGCAATATTTTTGGCCAGTAGTAGCTGGCTTATTATTGTGGCAATTCATGATATTAATGTTTGGCGGATTAACGCGCCCAAGAACCCAATAGCGCTCTATCGCCGTAAACAATGAAATCTCGCAAAGAACTTAAAAATCACCAAGACGAACAGCACAATTTTAAACTAAGGCTCGGCGTGCTCAGCCTAATTGTGCTAACCGCATTTAGTTTACTGGCAATTCGCTTTTATTTTTTGCAAATTTATCGTTACGATCATTATCAAACGCTCGCAGAAAATAACCGTATCTCAATTGTGCCAATTACACCAAATCGCGGCTTAATTTCTGACAGGAACGGCATCATACTCGCGCACAATTTTTTTGCCTACACTTTAGAAATCACACCTTCTAAAGTAAAGAATTTAGGTGCCACTATCACTGACATCGCACAATTAGTAGAGGTTAGTCCCTCAGATCTTAAACGCTTTAACAAACTAAAGTCGGAGGGTCATAATTTTGAGAGCATCCCTTTGCGCACCCATTTAAACGAGATTGAAGCCGCTAAATTTGCCGTCAATCGCTATCGCTACCCTGGAGTTGAACTTAAATCAAGATTATTTCGCCATTACCCTCTCGGCAAACAGGGCGCGCACATGGTGGGCTATATTGGCCGCATTAACGACAAAGATCTCATTAAATTAGCCGCTAAAGACGTGCTTTCAAATTACAAAGGCACCGACCACATTGGCAAGAGCGGTGTCGAAGAATATTACGAAGCACAATTGCACGGCACGACTGGCTTTCAGCAAGTTGAAATTGATGCTGATGGCAAAGCAGTACGCATACTTTCCAGCAAAGCACCCACTTCGGGCAGCAACCTTATTTTGTCAACCGATAGCAAATTACAAGAAATTGCTGAAACCGCTTTTGGCGAGCGTCGTGGTTCACTGGTTGCCATTAAACCCAGCACTGGCGAGGTGTTGGCATTCGTCAGCATGCCGACTTTTGATTCCAACTTATTTGTAGGCGGCATTGATGTTGAAAACTGGAAATTGCTGAATGAATCGCTAGACAAGCCGCTCATCAACCGCCCTATACGCGGCGTTTATCCACCAGGTTCAACCTTTAAGCCTTTTGCAGCATTGGCAGGGTTAGAAAATGGTAAGCGCAAGCCACCTTTTAGCATTAGCGATGCTGGATATTTTATGTTACCACGCAGCAGCCATCGCTACCGCGATTGGAAGCCAGGTGGTCATGGCAATGTAGATATGCGCCGTGCCATTACTATCTCGTGCGATACTTTTTTTTATGGTTTAGCCATGGAATTAGGCATTGAACGCTTAAGCAGTTTTGTGCGCCACTTTGGTTTCGGCCAAAAAAGTGGCGTGGATATTGCGGGCGAAGTGGGTGGTTTAATGCCGACACCAGAGTGGAAAATGCGCCGTTTTAAACAGCCTTGGTACATGGGTGAAACGGTGATTGTGGGCATCGGCCAAGGTTACACTTTGGCTACGCCCATGCAGCTTGCCCAAGCCACAGCCATTTTAGCCAATAAAGGTGTGGCGATGCGTCCACGCTTGGTTGCCGCTATTACAGACGCTAAAACTGGCATCAGCCAAGCGACACAGACGGTTATTAGCGATAAAATACCTTTAGATGAAGCCAATTTAGAAATTGTAAAACTCGGCATGATAGATGTCACTTTACCTGGTGGCACGGCAGCTAGCGTGGGCGCTAACGCTGGCTACAGCATTGCGGCCAAAACGGGCACTGCGCAGGTCATTGGCATGAAACAAAACGAAAAATATAACGCAAATTTAATTGCTGAACGTCACCGAGATCATGCCTTATTTATTGCTTACGCCCCTGCAGATGACCCAAAAATTGCGCTGGCTGTAATTGTGGAAAATGGCGGCCATGGTGGCTCTGCAGCGGGGCCAATTGCACGTAAAGTGATGGATTATTATCTTTTGGGCAAATTGCCAGAAGTTGAATTGCCGCAAGAGATAGTAGTAGTTAAACCCAATGAAAGTCTTGCCCCCGTTGATCCATCTGTAAATGCGCCCGTGGAAGAACATTATGATTAGTCAGCTACTACAAAACATTTTCAAGCATATTGATGCTATTTTAATGGGCTGCTTGCTATTTACCATGTTAATTGGCTTGTTTGTACTTTATAGCGCATCAGGACAAAGCTTCGAAAGAGTCAGCGCACAGTTGGTCAACATTTCGGTGGCTTTAAGCCTGATGTGGTTAGCAGCCAATATTCAGCCACAGCATTTGGAACGTATCGCACCACCACTCTATATATTGGGTATTTTATTATTAATTTCGGTTGAAATATTTGGGCATGTTAGCCACGGCGCGCAGAGATGGCTAAACTTAGGCATAATAAAAATTCAACCTTCTGAGATTATGCGCATTGCCGTACCCATGATGCTAGCTTGGTTTTTTGCTAAAAGAGAAGCTAGCCCAAGTATTACTGATTTTGCTATTGCCGCCCTGCTGCTGCTGATTCCCGTAGCTCTGATTATGAAACAACCCGATTTAGGCACGGCCTTGTTAATTGGCGCCTCAGGCATATTTGTGATTTTTTTGGCGGGATTAAGTTGGCGATTTATAGTTGGTGGGGCGATATTAGTTGGCGCGCTCATGCCTATTTTTTGGTCAATGCTGCATGATTATCAAAGAAAAAGAATTGAAATTTTATTAGACCCCTCGCAAGACCCTCTAGGTGCGGGCTACCACACCATTCAGGCCACGATTGCTTTGGGTTCTGGCGGCACGACTGGCAAAGGCTGGCTCAATGGCACGCAAGCTCAATTAGACTTTTTGCCAGAGCGCACCACTGATTTTATTTTTGCTGTTTTTGGTGAAGAGTTTGGCCTAGCTGGCAATTTAATATTACTGACTTTATTTAGCTTGATTATAGTGAGAGGCTTAGTGATTGCCGCACAAGCCAAAAGCACCTTCACCAGATTGCTCGCAGCCAGCATAACACTCACCTTTTTTACCTACGCGTTTGTGAATATGGGCATGGTAAGCGGCATATTACCCGTAGTCGGCGTGCCCTTACCGCTCATTAGCTACGGCGGTACGTCTATGGTAAGCTTGCTGCTAGGTTTTGGAATTATAATGAGCATTCAAACACACAAAAAACTGGTTGCCTCAGGCTGATGCCAATGTTGATGTAAGCAAATGATCAGAATATATGAGGTGAAAATTAGTAAATGAATAAACAAACTTATTTGATGTTATTTTGCGCTATGTGCTTGGTCGCTTGTGCTAGCCAAAGTACGGTTAAACCCATCCCTGCACCTAGCGCCAGCAAAACAGCAACTGCGCCGTCAAGCACGCCTGTGGATGCTAGCAGCAGCAATAAAGCGGGTGGTTACTATTTAGACGATGGCCCAGGCGCTAACCCACCGCAAGATATTGACAGCATTCCTAACGCTGTGCCTAGAAAAGAGCCTTTATTAGATCGCTCTAATAAACCCTATAAAGCGCTTGGCGCGGTATATACGCCTATGGTCCGCTACAAACCCTACAAAGTTAGTGGCGTGGCCTCATGGTATGGCAAACGCTATCATGGCAAAAAAACCTCTAGCGGTGAAGTATATGATATGTATAGCATGTCTGCTGCACACCCCACTTTGCCGCTTCCAAGTTACGTTAAAGTCACCAATCCTGCAAATGGCCGATTTGTGGTTGTGCGCGTGAATGATAGAGGCCCTTTTAAACATAATCGTGTGATTGATCTTTCTTATGCGGCGGCTTATAAACTGCGGTTTTCGGCACAAGGTAGCACTTTGGTAGAAGTAGAAGCGATAGACTCAAGCGCCGTGACAAGCTACTCGCAGCTAACTAAAGCGCCAATTGTAGCAATGGCGACCCCTGTTACAACATCAATTGCAAGTTCAAACAATACTAATGCATCGGCGACGGCACAATATTTTATACAAGCGGGTGCGTTTAAAAACGAGGTTAATGCACAGTCGCTTATGAAAAAAATTCAAGAGATGGCAATTGAACAAAAAGCAGGGTTTAACAGCGAGTATAATAATGGTCTTTACCGCTTAAAACTTGGCCCTTACGCCAGCAAGCAAGAAGCCGATCAAGTTGCGGCAGCTATTAGGGCAAAACTCAATATTTCTGCCATCATCATCAACCAATAAACTTTCAAAATTATGCGATTATTTATCAAACCATTCATTTCTTTTCTATTAATTTCCAATTTTGCTTGGGTGACACCTGCGGCGGCGCAAGTTGCACCACCGCCAGCACTGGCGGTTAAAGCCTACTTATTGCAAGATTTTAATAGCGGTAACTTCATCGCCTCATACAAAAAAGATGAGCGGGTAGAGCCTGCATCACTCACTAAAATAATGACAGCTTACGTCACATTCGATGCCATTCAACATGGCCATTTAAAACT
>JAYVRE010000229.1:0-5543 GCA_043776535.1 Methylotenera sp.
ACTGCATGCAAAAGATTAGTTCTGCGGCAGATTGGCTAGGAGCGAATTCATCGCAGCAGTGTTTTGTAATTTCTGCGGTTTTAAATCCAACGCCGTACACGTTGTTGGTAGTCCCGATATTCCTGCTTGAATTTATCCAACAGCATTGTTTCCTCTGGCTCAATTTGCTGTTTGGTCAGCAGCCAGACAAATAGCGGCAACATCGCAAGCGGGCTCAGGCTACCCAAGTACAATGCCCAGCCAACTAACATCACCAGCAAACCCAGATACATCGGATTACGCGAAAATCGATACAGGCCAATTGTAACCAAGTGACTGGTATTGCCCAGCTTCATCGGATTAGGCGTGGTTTTGGCACGGAAAAATAAAAGCAGCGACCATATATCCAGCAGTACAGCCATTCCGATAATGATTAATCCTAGCTTATTCCATGGGCTACCCAACCAGTGATATAGAGGTAGGAATTTATCGAGCAGCCACATCATGCCCGCCATAATCAGCATATAGGCTGGGGGTGGAACTTTGGTTTTTAGCACGGTGTACCCTTGATTTTTTTGATCGAGTCATAAAAATTTATTGCCAAAACAGCTTTTTATTACTGTTTTTTTTAATAAAAATATCAATTTGTTGTTGGCATTTTTTGGCATTATTTTTGCGGCGTGCGCTTAACCAGCCAGCCCCAAACCAAGCCCGCTGATCTGTAGCTGCCAATGTGCGGTAAGTTTGCAATGCCATTAATTCATCGTTATAAAGGCCGAGTGCGTCTTGCACTGGCTTTAAGGCGGCTATAAAAGCTGATGTGCGTTTGCGTGCTGTGGCTGATGTGGTAAATAGTGGTGCCGAAAACTCAGCCAAATACCGCAGCCTTTTAAAGTGCTTGCGTACGCTATGTTGTTGGGTTTCAGTCAACGCGAGGAATTTTTTGCCTTCTTTAATAATTTTTTCATGCAATTTATCTAATCGATTAGCCAGTATTTTGCTTACTTTTTTATGCTTATAATTTTCTTTAGCGTTGTCGGCCACGTTTTTGGCATCACTATATTTGGCGTCACTTAAGTCAGATCCATTTAAATAACTGCTATTAACATAAGCAATTAGGCATAGTAAAGTGTCTTGAAACACTTTAGAACGTACTACCAAACTAGCATCTAAAAGCTTGGCAGCATCAATGTGAGTGCTAACATCAGGGCCGCCTTCAGCCGCTATTTGCGGCTGTAATACATGATTTAAATGGTCATCATCGCGATGTTCACCCAATGCTCTAAACGCATCAATCAGCGGCATTTCCCAAGCCATACTGATGCCATCGACCAACACAGTAAGTTCACGCATGGCAGTGCGTAAGCGTCTAATACCCACGCGTAATTGATGAATGTGCTCGGCATTTTGGCTACCGCTAGCTATTTCACTGGCGTTGGCTAAAATTTGATTTAAGCACGATTGAAAAACCGCTTTGACCATTTGCTGGCCGTTAGCATCACTTTTTAACTCGGGCTTATCTTCTAAACCTTTATGCTTTAACTGGCTTGAAAGCAAGTAATCGTGAAGGCGCTGGCCTTTCATGGATTTATTAATCGTGCTTAACCAAAGACCATGAGCAGAGCACCAAGTGCGGGCAAGCGCAATGGCATGTTCTGGCTTGCCTTGTTTTAATTCTATTTCTAATTCACAAAGCGTAGCTGAACGCCCGCCACTGATCACCATGCCTTGATCTAAAGCAATTTCGATTAATGAGCCTGCATGTTTTACGGTGAACTTAAGCCGCTGCACATCGGTTTCATACAAAGGAATCAACAAAGGAATTAGCCCATTTGGCTTTATTTTTAAAGAACTCATGATTAGTTTGCCAATTTTTTCATTGGCATGGCGCGATAAATCTATGCTTGGCATGGGGTTAGATAGCTTGCTGGTAGAGGTTTTATTGCTGGGTGCTATATTTTTAGTTACAGTGTTTTTAATTACATTGGTTTTAGATAATCCTATTTCAACGTTGTGTTCTAACCTTTCTAAAGAATTACTAGTCAACCCTTTGGCAGTTTGCACCCAATCATTACCTTCTTTTCGCATGCGCAGCGTCAAGCCATTTTTGGCTAATGCATTATCTTTGGTGTCAAAATAACACGCTTGCAATATTTGCAATTGTGCTTTTTTAGCATGTACTGCCGCCACTATTTTTGGCAGACTTTGTGCGGGAATTTCAAATTTAAGCTCAAATTCGTTCATTTTAAATATAATCTCAGTAGGTCTGATTTAAAGGGTCTGATTTTAAAAGCACCGCTTTCACAGCTGGTTGATCCGTTGCTTGATTTGTTGAGTCGTTTTTAAATGTTGGTAGCTCAGTTAACACTTTGTCAGTACTTTTATCAGTTATTTTGTTTTGCTGATTCAAGGCATTTTTATGTTTAAAACCGCTTAAACGTAATGCATTGCTAATCACCGAAACTGAACTCAAACTCATGGCTAGTGCCGCAATCATTGGTGATAATAACCAACCTGTAAACGGATATAACAGGCCAGCAGCCAATGGTATGCCGAGTGCATTGTAAACAAAGGCGAAACCTAAGTTTTGCTTCATGTTAGCAACAGTGTCTGTCGAAATGCTTCTAGCTAAGGCTATGCCGCGTAAATCCCCTTTTACTAATGTCACTTGTGCGCTATTAATGGCAACATCGGTGCCAGTACCCATGGCGATGCCCACATTGGCTTTCGCTAATGCGGGTGCATCGTTAATGCCATCACCTGCCATGGCAACGATACGGCCTTCTTTTTGCAGTTTTTCCACTAGGGCTAATTTATCGGCAGGCTTAATTTCACCCAATATTTCGGTAATACCTAATGTGGAGCCAACCGCTTTTGCGGTAGTTACGCCATCGCCCGTGGCCATAATAATGCGTATGCCTGCGGCTTTTAATGCGGATAATGCCTCTACTGTGTTGGGTTTAATTGGGTCTGATACCGCCAGCAAGCCCGCCAGTTGATTGTCTATTGCTAAAAACATAACGCTTGCACCTGTCATGCGTAGCGCTTCAGCGGGCAAATCAAGTGCATCCATTGCCACGTTTAAATCTGACATTAATAATGCGTTGCCCAAGGCTAATTGTTGATTGCCCACCTTGCCCCGCACACCAATACCAGTGCTAGATTCAAAATTTGTCGCGGACGCTAAAACCAAATTTTGGGCTTTTGCTGCTTTTACTATTGAATCTGCCAATGGATGCTCGCTGCCTTGATCTAAGCTAGCAGCCAAGCGTAATATGTCATCATTGGCAAAGCCTGTTACTGCAATCACGCGCTCAAACTGTGGCTTGCCTGCGGTTAAAGTGCCTGTTTTATCGACAATTAACGTATCTACTTTGCACAAATTTTCAATCGCAGCCGCATCACGAAACAATATGCCTTGCGTGGCTGCTTTGCCACTTGCCACCATTATCGACATCGGCGTAGCCAGCCCTAATGCACATGGGCAAGCAATAATAAGCACCGCAACCGCGTTAATTAGGCCATACACCCAACTCGATTCACCGTTAATTTGCGGGCCAAACAAACCCCAAACTAAAAAAGTGACTATTGAAATAGCAATAACTGCCATCACAAAATAGCCTGCTACATGGTCGGCCATGCGCTGCATAGGCGCTTTAGAGCGTTGCGCTTGCATCACCATTTGCACAATACTGGCTAATACGGTGGCTGAGCCTACTTTTTCAGATTGCATCACTAGTGCGCCATTAGTGTTAAGTGTGGCGCCGATTAATTTATCATTAACTGCTTTGGTAATAGGCATCGGCTCGCCTGTTAACATAGATTCATCCACCGCACTGCTGCCTTCAACCACCACGCCATCTACAGGTATTTTTTCGCCAGGGCGCACGCGTAACCTGTCGCCCACATGCACATTGTTTAGCGGAATATCTTCTTCGGAGTTATCGGCATTAATACGGCGTGCGGTTTTTGGTGCCAAATCCAGCAAAGACTTTATCGCGGCAGAGGTTTGTGAACGCGCTTTAAGCTCTAATATTTGGCCGAGTAAAGTGAGCGAAATAATCACCGCTGCTGCCTCAAAATAAACCGCCACCCGCCCCATTGCGATAAATGATGCAGGAAATATTTGCGGGGCAATAGTGGCTACAACACTATAAACAAAAGCGGCACCAGTACCCAAACCAATCAAAGTCCACATATTGGGGCTACGATTCATCACCGATTGTGCAAATCGAACAAAAAATGGCCAGCCTGCCCACAGCACAATGGGCAAACTAAGCACTAGCTCTACCCAACTTTGCGTTGCCATGCTAAGCCATTGCAAGCGGTGGCCTGCCATGGCTAAAACAGTCACAATAATGGTGAGCGGCAACGTCCAATAAAAACGTCGTTTAAAGTCTAGCAATTCAGGGCTTTCATCATCTTCTAGTGAAGGCATTTCAGGCTCTAACGCCATGCCACATTTGGGGCAAATACCTGCGAGGTTTTGGCGCACCTCTGGGTGCATAGGGCAGGTGTAGATGGTGCCTGTGCTCTCATCTTTACTAGCATTAACAGTGGCAGATGGCCTATTTTCTGTTGAATCTATAGTAAGCGGTGCTGGCGATTTAGGTATCGGTTTATCTGACGTTATGGCGTTTAAAAAACTAGCTGCAATGGATTTGGCAGGCATATATTTGGTAGTGTTGTCTGCAAATTTTGCTTTACAATTTGCGCTACAAAAATAAACAGATTTTCCCTCATGCTTTAATACATGTGAGGATTGTGGCGTTACTGTCATGCCACACACAGGGTCTATTAATGGTAGTAATGTTTCTTTAGCGGTGGCCATTTTTTGATCCTGTATGGTGCAAAATTAATCAGCAACACCCGCTTTTGACTTCTGGCTTTTGTAAATCAATATCTTCATTAATTCCATAACCAGCATCTTGCACAGCTGCAATTAGCTTTTCTGGTGAGGTCATATTCTCATCAAAATCCACCTTAGCCTCGCCGCTAGCAAGTGAAACGTTAACGTTATGCACGCCATCAATTGCCACCAAAGCCCTCGTAACCGCACTGGTACAGCCACCGCAGGTCATACCTGTTACTTTTAAAATTTCTGTTTGCATAGTGATACTCCTTTTAACAAAATTAATGTTATTTAATCAACTACAATAACAAATTTAATGTGCGCTGTCTGTGCGCTTGCGCACTTAACAGTTAGTTTAAAAAATATAAAATTAAGTTTGAAATAGCGTTAAGCTAGTTAAACACGCATAAACAACTTTTAAATGCCTTAGGGATTAGATTGCAAAATACCATTCGCATTGCTACCTTTAATATACACAAGGGCTTTACGCACTTTAACGCCCGCTTAGCCTTGCACAGCCAGCGTGAGTTATTACACAAGCTGCAAGTAGATGTGGTTTTTTTACAAGAGGTGCAAGACGTGCATGCCCATAACAGCAAGCGCCACGCAGCGTGGCCCACCGCTGGGCAAGTAGAATTTTTGGCCGATACCGTGTGGCCAGAATTTGCTTATGGTAAAAATTCGGTTTACCCAGCTGGTCACCACGGCAATG
>JAYVRE010000230.1:0-5538 GCA_043776535.1 Methylotenera sp.
GAAATTGCCGATGATATTTCGGATTGCTTACGATGTGGAAAATGCAAACCCGTGTGCACCACGCACGTGCCACGCGCCAATTTACTATATTCACCGCGCAATAAAATTTTAGCAACTTCACTGCTAATTGAAGCGTTTCTGTACGAAGAGCAAACGCGACGCGGTATTTCGCTAAAGCATTTTGATGAGTTTAACGACGTGGCCGATCACTGCACGGTGTGCCATAAATGCTTAAACCCTTGCCCAGTAGATATTGATTTTGGTGACGTGTCGATAAAAATGCGTAACTTTTTGCGTGAGCAAGGTAAAAAGAATTTCAACCCAGGCACTGCGGCAGGCATGCTGTTTTTAAATGCCAAAGACCCTGCGACCATTAAATTATTACGCGCTGGCATGATTCAATTTGGCTACAAAGCGCAAAATTTTGCACACACATTGGCTAAAAAGTTTGGTCTGCTAAAAGATAAAATCAGGCCACCAGCGACAGTCGGCAAGCCTGAGATTAAAGCACAGGTGATTCACTTTATAAATCGCCCCATGCCGAAAAAATTGCAGTCAAAAACCTCGCGCGCCATGCTGGGCATCGAGGATAATCACATGATTCCCGTCATCCGCAACCCGAAAATGGTCACGGAAGATTCAGACGCGGTGTTCTATTTCCCAGGTTGTGGTTCAGAGCGTTTGTTCTCAAACGTAGGTTTAGCCACGCAGGCGATGTTATATGAGGTGGGCGCAATTACAGTGCTACCGCCAGGTTACTTGTGCTGCGGCTACCCGCAAACCTCAAGCGGTAATCATGACAAAGGCCTAGAAATCACTACCGATAACCGCGTGCTGTTTCACCGTGTGGCGAATACGCTCAACTATCTCGATATTAAAACGGTGATTGTGTCGTGCGGCACTTGCATGGATCAACTGCAAAAATATGAATTTGAAAAAATCTTCCCAGGTTGCAGGTTGCTGGATATTCATGAGTACTTGATGGAAAAAGACATGCGCCTGCAAACCGTGACTGGCACGCGCTATATGTACCACGACCCCTGCCACAGCCCAATGAAGACGTATAAACCGTTAGAAGTCACCAATAAGCTCATGGGCACAGAAGTCGCCTTAAACGACCGCTGCTGCGGCGAGAGCGGCACGTTTGCAGCCGCGCGACCTGATATTGCCACACAAGTGAAATTCCGCAAGCAAGAAGAGCTAGAAAAAGGCATGGAAAAAATGGGCTTAACGGTTGGCGCACCTGAAGAAAAAGTGAAAATACTCACCAGCTGCCCAAGCTGCCTGCAAGGCTTGGCGCGCTATGGCGACGATACAGGTATTACAGCGGATTATATTGTGGTGGAAATGGCGAAGCATATTTTAGGCGAGAATTGGATGCAGGAATATGTAGAGAAAGCGAATAATGGTGGGATAGAGAAGGTGTTGCTGTAATTGCTATTTAATAAAAAAGGATAAAAAATGAGTTTTGAGAAATTTGATGCAAAAAAAATTAATGATACAAAAAGTGCATGGTTTACCTCCGCTGATAATTTCGGAATTCCGACATTAGATTATGAGGTGATTTTATCGTGGGTGAGTAGTCACATAAATTACGACATTCAGCATGATTCTTTGGCTTATGGAATCTTTCTTGATGGCGATACTGAGGCAGAGGCTATAGTTGATGTTGTTTATACAAAACGTGCTGGCCCAGATGTTGGATGGATTAAAATGCTTCAAGTTTGGTTTAGTCCTAAGTATTCTTCAGCAGAGTTGCAGAAAGATAATGACAAGCTTGATCAGATGTTAGATATTTACACAGAATCAATTAAAGGAACCATCTTATTAACTGGCACTCATATTGCTAAGGTAATAAAGCTTTACGGCAGAGATGATAATTTGTTATCATTGCTACTTGCTCTTAGAGAGAGGGTAACTTCATCAGAAGCTTTTAACGGTAAGGTAAAAGCCAAAATGGAAGGAAGGTGGTTGGTAATCTCTACCAACTAAAGGAGAATGTTATGAATAATGTTATATATTTAACTTTGGCAGATGCTTACAAATCAAATGTTGAAGCACACGATAACGCACTGAAAAATGCAGTCAAAGAAGCTTCAATGATCATAGGAATTGATATAACAATCAAAGCTCTTTGTAATACAAATTCTGGAAATGTGCAAAAACTTGCAGCCTAAGTGATTATTGTATTGAGTCAAACGCCGCATTGACGCGGCGTTTTTTGTTTATCTCTTTCACGCGTTAACGAGTTATTTTATTTTGTATAGCCAGTAGGGGTAAAGCAAGTAGGGTGTGCAAATTGGTGTTTATTTGCACACCGTAAATCTTAGTAATATTATTTTTCGCCTCCATGCAAGTTCTTTCTTTTGCCCAGCCAAAAGAAAGAAGCCAAAGAAAAAGCTACCCCCTGCCGCTTGTTTCCTGTGCTGCTTTAAAAAGTTAGGCGCTGCGAAACTCGCTTCGCTCAGACAGTCCTCGCTTAAAACCTCCCAACTTTTTAAATCATCACAGGCGCGGCAGCAGGGGATTTAAAGTCAAAATCATGCGAAGTTTCACGGTTTGGTAGGAGTGTCATTCATTGCGCGATAAGCTTCGCGATTTAAAAATCGCTCCTACAAAGTCTAAACCTGCTATGTGCGTAAGCCCCTAGCCCTCTGGTGGAAGAAGGGTTGGAGAGAGGGCGTCAATCGTGCAAGCGAAGTGCCGTAAGGAATCCAGTGGCTTTTGTGTTTTTGCAGTAAAATCTAGCTATGAACTGTTATGCGCTTATCAAACCCTTATTATTTCAACTCGATGCGGAATGTACGCATGACTTGACGCTTAAAACGCTCAAATTTGCAGAAAAAACGGGGGCTTTAAATTGTTACCCTAAAGAGCCAATCTGCGCGCCGCGCGAGGTGATGGGTTTGAGTTTTCCTAATCCAGTTGGCTTAGCGGCGGGGCTGGATAAAAACGGCACGGTGATTGATGGTATGTCCAAGCTGGGGTTTGGGTTTATTGAGGTTGGCACAGTGACGCCTCGCCCACAACCGGGAAATCCCCGCCCGCGCTTATTCCGTGTGCCAGCAGCTGAAGGTATTATTAACCGCTTTGGCTTTAATAATTTGGGTGTGGATAATTTAGTTGAAAATGTTAAAATGGCAAAGTTTGATGGTGGCTTTTCTCATCAAATTCTGGGCATCAACATCGGTAAAAACTTCGATACGCCAAATGAAAAAGCCGTAGAAGATTATTTGCTGTGCATGCAAAAGGTGTACGCACACGCCAGTTATATCACCGTGAACATTTCATCGCCCAACACCAAAAATCTGCGTGACTTGCAAGAGAAGGAAGCCTTATCCAGCTTGCTCGGCAGCTTAAAATTAGAGCAATCAAAGCTTGCAGAAAAGCACGGCAAATACGTGCCAATTACACTGAAAATTGCACCCGATTTAACGCCAACGCAAGTCATCGAAATTGCCGATTTACTCATGCAACATAAAATTGACGGCGTAATTGCCACCAATACCACATTAACGCGTGAGGCCGTAAAAGGTATGAAAAATGCTGAAGAAGCTGGCGGTTTATCGGGCGCGCCAGTGCGAAATCTTTCGACGATTGTGATTCAACAACTATCAAAACGACTGCAAGGCGCACTGCCAATTATTGGCGTAGGCGGTATTTTAAGTGGTGCGGATGCGGTTGAAAAAATTGCGGCGGGTGCGAGCTTGGTGCAGGTGTATAGCGGCTTGATTTATAAAGGGCCTGCGTTGATTCACGACATTTGCAGCACACTTGGCTAGTGCAGCGATTTTATTCCTTCCCCATGAAGGGGGTGCCAGTTCTTGGTATCACCGTGGAATATACCAACTAAAGTTGGTTATTCTCACGAGAAAGGCTAGGATGGGGGTGAAAGTGTGAATGTGATGCAATGCACCCCCATCCTAGCCCTCCCCCTTGCAAGGGGAGGGAATTAGATGTTGCCAGTTTTGTACTCGTATCGCCGTTGCCCTTACGCCATGCGCGCGCGAATGGCTTTAAAGCTTGCGAATATTGAAGTTGAAGTTCGTGAGATTTCACTGCGCGATAAGCCCGCACACATGCTGCAAGTTTCGCCCAAAGGGACAGTGCCAGTTTTGGTGTTGCAAGATGGAAGCGTGATAGATGAAAGCCTTGAAATTATGTTTTTTGCGTTGCAAACACATGCCACTGGACTAGAGCATTCCAATGCAAGCCTAGGAGGCAATATCCATGCGGATGCTGGCGTGTTGATATTAGAAAATGATTGCAGCTTTAAGCAAGCTTTGGATGCTTATAAATACCCTGAAAAACACCCAAGCAAAACACAAGCCCAGCACCGAGCTGAGGGTGAAGTATTTTTGCAAAAGCTAGAAAGCTTGCTTGAGCAAAACATTTATTTGTTTGATACTAAGCCCAGCTTGGCCGACATCGCTATTTTTCCATTTGTGCGGCAATTTGCAGCGGTGGATAATGCTTGGTTTGTAGGCGCCGCATACCCCAAATTAAGAGCTTGGCTAAATGGCTGGATGGAGTCGGAATTATTTAAAAGTGTGATGCAAAAAAAGGCATTGCATACAACAATGTAGGAGCGCCATTTATTGCGCGAAAACAACGCAACTTAATATAAGCAACGCATTCGCGATTTAAAAATCGCTCCTACGAAAACTTAAGCGGTGGCCAGCGATGATGGCTTGGCATCTGCTTTATTTTCAAACACCAGTTTCACTTGGTCTTTGTCGTCAATATCTACGTGCACATTGCCGCCATGAGCTAATTTTCCAAACAATAGTTCGTCCGCAAGTGCTTTACGTATCGTGTCTTGAATTAAGCGTGCCATTGGTCGCGCGCCCATGAGTGGATCAAAACCTTTTTTGCCAAGGTAGGTTTTTAGATCCTCACTAAACGTTACTTCCACTTTTTTCTCATGCAATTGGTCTTCTAATTGCATCAAGAATTTGTCCACCACACGGATGATGATGTCTTGCGATAACGACGCAAACGACACGGTGGCATCTAAGCGATTGCGGAATTCTGGGCTAAATAGGCGTTTAATATCAGCCTGCTCATCACCCGCTTGCTTGTTGTTGGTAAAGCCGATGCTAGACGTAGATAAGCCTTCCGCGCCCGCATTGGTGGTCATGATGATGGTGACATTGCGGAAATCTGCTTTGCGACCATTGTTATCGGTCAGCGTGCCGTGATCCATCACTTGCAACAGAATATTAAAAATATCAGGATGCGCTTTTTCGATTTCATCTAGCAACAACACGCAATAAGGTTGCTTGGTAATTGCTTCGGTCATCAGGCCGCCTTGCTCAAACCCAACATAGCCAGGAGGCGCGCCAATTAAGCGGCTCACGGCATGACGCTCCATGTATTCACTCATATCAAAGCGAATCAACTCGATGCCCATAATGTAAGCTAACTGTTTGGCAACTTCAGTTTTACCCACGCCAGTTGGGCCGCTGAATAAAAAGCTACCAACGGGTTTGTTATTGCCACCAAGGCCGCTGCGCGCCATTTTGACGGCGGTTGTCA
>JAYVRE010000231.1:0-5505 GCA_043776535.1 Methylotenera sp.
ACAGGTGTTGCGAGTGCAAACTGGGCTTGCTAATGGCAGTTACGGGTTAGGCTCTGCTGTGGTAATCGCAAAAAATCAAGTAGTGACCAATTGCCATGTTATTGCTAATGCCATTAGCATTAATGTGTTAAACAATGGTGCGCCCCTCTCTGTAAGCGCAATTAAAGCCGATTGGCATCATGATTTATGTATTTTAAAAGTAGATGACTTGAGTGCACCAATTGCAACAATAGGCTCAAGTAAAAATCTTAAGTATGAGCAATCTGTTTTTACTATTGGTTACCCCAGTTTTGTCGCTAAGCCCTCCAGCACATATGGTGTTGTAAAAGGTTTGTACCCTATGGATGGTAGCGTGGTAATAAGAGCCACTAGTAGTTTTGGGCTTGGTGCCAGTGGTGGTGGTATGTTTGATGATGCAGGTAATTTAGTAGGCGTGATTACGCTAAAAAGCCCAGGCAGAAATGCTTATTATTACAATATGCCAGTAGAGTGGGTGCAAGCCTTGCTTAAGCAGCCAGAGCAACCCATTAACGCTAAAAGTGAAAAGCCTTTCTGGGCTGTATCTTACGATAAATGGCCATTTTTTATGCAGGTTGTGCATCCATACACCACTGAAAATTGGGATTCACTATTACAAATTGCTGGCCAATGGGCAAAGCGAGAGCCCAATACGGCAGAGGCTTGGTTTTATCTAGCAACGGCTGAATATGCGACAAAAGACATTCAAAAAGCAGAGACGCATATGCTAAAAGTGGTGGCAATGAATCATCATCATAGTCAAGCGATCTATTATTTGAGACTAATGGCCAATGAAAGCGGCAAACGCACGCTAGCTTTGACTAAGGTTGCTTTGTTAAATGATTTAGATACTAAAGCTGCCAGCCAACTTAAATTTGCGATAGAAACGGAAGAGGTACCACGTTAATACGTGCTTGCTAAACCAAAGCGCTTATAAAGTTCGTCTAAAATAACTGATAATTACTACGCTATAAGCCAATATCCATGAGGGTTGCAGGGCATATTATTTAGATGTAATTAGCATCTTATGGATTTTAATACTTTCTGACTAATGCCTACCCTCTTCAAGCCTGTGGTGTCATTCAGACAACATAAACTATTTACAACACTTAAGCTTACAGCGATATTGACGCAGTAGGGTTTTCCGTGCGAGTATGATTCACCTAGGCAATATACAGGCAGCGTAGATAAAATTATTTTTATACGCTCAAGCGTTTTGCAAGGAGAACAGAACTTGAAAATGACGATAGAACAGCATATTGAGGGGTTTTATAGCCCTGTGTGCCTTGAAGTTATCAGGCCTTGGATATCAACATTAGTTTAATTAAGCTTTAGCCTACAAGATGGATTTAACTGTAGTTTATAGTAAAACTGCTAAGGGCATGCGCGCTCGCTCATCCCTCATTGGTGGCTTATCATCGCAATTGATGAAAGTGCTTTCGCACGTCGATGGCACATCGAAAGCCGAAACGATTCTATTTAAGTATGA
This sequence comes from Methylotenera sp., assembly GCA_043776535.1. Classification (GTDB taxonomy): domain Bacteria; phylum Pseudomonadota; class Gammaproteobacteria; order Burkholderiales; family Methylophilaceae; genus Methylotenera_A. Next base: position 1,508 of record JAYVRE010000231.1, read on the forward strand.
CGAAATGACCGAGCAAGGGCTAACCGCAGCCTTAATTCAGCTTGAAACCGAGGGTTACATCAAGCCTGTGTTGTCAACTCGCCCTAGCGCTGATGAATGGTCGCCAGCCACCATTTTTGCCCCAATGGAAGTAGAGGAAGTGTTAAGTTTAGAAGAGGCGGAAGCTCAGGCCGCTGAGCAGGAGCGCTTACAAACTGAATATAAAGCAAAGATAAGAGAAGAAGTGCGTTTGCAGGCAGAGCGCAAGACACAGGAAAAAGAAGAGCAGGAATTTGCAAAAGAAAAAGCTAAAGCCGTAGTGAAGATAAAAGCTCAGCTAGAAGTGGAGCGTATTGCCCGCGAAGCCGAAGAAACAAGAAAAAAAGTTGAGGCGGAAGCCCTTGCCAAGGCCGAAGAAACAGCACGACTAGAAGCAGAGCGCAAAGCCAAAATTGAGCAAGAAGCCCTTCAAAAAGCCGAACAAGAAGCGCAAGCCAAAGCCGAAAATGAAGCTAAATTAGAAGTGGAACGTAAAGCCAAGGCTAAGGAAGAGGCTCGGCTACAGGCTGAACTTGAAGCGCAGAAGGTAGCAGAACAGGCTCGCACCAAAGCACAGGCCGAAGCGGAAGAAAATACCCGCCGCGAAATAGAACGCATTACACACGACGCAGAAGTAGCAAGAGAAATACTGGAAGCAGAAGAAAAGGCTAAGGCTGAAGAGGCGCGGCACGAATCCGAACTTAAAGCCAAAGCAGATGCTAAATTAGAGGCTGAACGTGTAGCCAAAGCTGATGAAGATGCTAGGTTGGAAGCGGAGCTAAAAGCCATAGAAGAGGATGAGGTACGGCTTAAAGCTGAAAGTGAGACCAAGGCGGAAGCAGAAAAAATTCGCGCTAAGGCAGAAGCCGAAGAAAAAACCAAAGCCGAAGAAAAACAACGTGCACGCTTAGATATAGCCCGTATCGTTCGCGAGGCAGAAGAGGCGCGAAAAAAATCTGAGGCCGAGGTCAAGGAGGCTCGCTTAATCACCAAGCAAAAAGAGAAAGCTGCAGAAGAGCAAAAAAAAGCTGAAATTGAAGCTAACGCCAAGGCCAAACTAGCAAATAAGCTAGAGGCTGAGCGCAAAATCCAGGCTGAGGAAGAGGCGCGCCTAAAGGCCGAAAGTAAGGCAAAAGTAGAAGTAGAGCAGAATCGTGCAGACGTGGAAGCCAAAGCAATAGCCAGCGCTGATGCAAATCTGAAGGCGAGCCTTGCTATGCAGAGCTTTGTCACAGATGCTGAAGAAGCACAAAAAAATGCCGACATTGATGCCAATATGTTAGAAGCGCAGTTAAAGTCAGGGCACGAAACCAAGGCAGCAACAAGCCTGAAGGCCGAGATTAAAGCAGAGCTCAAGGCAGAACAGGTTCGCGCTAAACTCGAAACGGATGAAAAATCGCTGGCTGAAGAAAAAGAAATCGCACGTCAAGAAATGGAGCGCATCGGCCGTGAAGCAGAACTAGAGCGACAAAAACAACATCCTGAAGCCAGCGCTACAGCACCAGTTGCCGCTACCGCTGATGCTATGGAAGTGCGATGGGCTAATCCAGATGAAGACGACGATGATGAGGATTTTGAAGAAGAAGAGCGCATTGCAGGGGAAGTAGAAAAAGTAGGGCTTGAAATTAAGAAAAAAACCAAGCGAGTGGCTGAAGTTGAGGGACGACAAGAAATTATGCGCGCCGCTCAAGAGGAGGCCGAGTTAAAGGTCAAGTCTAAAGTAGAAAGTAGAACACCAGCGATAACCATAATATTAGGAAAATGGGCTGCTGTGGTTAAAAAAGCCATGCTGATTTATCTGCCGCTGGTTATTTTGCTGATTATAGGCTTGCTTCACCTCGTCAATATAAGTCCGTTGGTTGCGCCTATTGAGAAGCTTGCTTCGGAGAGCTTGGGCACGCCAGTGGTCATTGAGGAAGTGCGCGCCTCACTTTGGCCGCGGCCACATTTGGTGCTTAGGAAAGTAGCGATAGGTGCTAACTCAAGTCAGAAAATTGAGGCCGTCAACATTGTTCCAGACACATCGAGCTTATCCGAAGAGGTGAAATTGCTGAGGTCGCTCGAGTTGGAAGGACTGAAAATCGAGCAAGAAAATTTTGGGCAGCCACTACAATGGATAACCAGTCTAAGCAAAGCGCAACACTTAAAAGTTGAGCACATAGCCTTGAGTAAGATAATTCTTAAGATTAAAGATCTTGAGTTAGCGCCATTTGATGGAAAAGTAGCGCTTACCGAGTCGCGTGAACTCAAAAGTATCGATTTGATGACTGACGACGAAACCTTAGCAATGCAGATAACGCCACAAGGCAGCGGTTTCGATATCGCGTTCACTGGCACTAATTGGGCGTTGCCAATGAACCAAAAATTTGTGTTCAGCGAACTAAAGGCCAAAGGCACCATTAAGCAGAGCTTGCTTTTTTTCAATCAAATCGAGGGCGCGATTTATGGCGGAAGTTTCACAGGCAAGGCGGCGCTTGATTGGTCTAACCAGTGGTCAATAGCGGGGAATTTCAATCTGATTAATGCCAATTTGCCAGAAATATTGAATGCTTTTGGAAGCAGTGCTTCTGTCGATGGCAAATTTAACCTGGCGGGGATTTTTGCTTGCAAATCAAAGCTGGCAGCTGCGCTCACAGATGCACCAGAGATTACCACCAACTTTACAGTGCAAAACGGTAAAATTAATGGTGTCGAGCTGGGTCGCGCAGTGCTGTCTAAGGGCAGCCAGTCTTTGGCTGGAGATTCCACGCGTTTCGATAAATTGACTGGTAGCGTGAAAATTAAGAATGAGAGTTATCACTATAGGCAACTTGTATTGAAAAGTGATCAATTCTACGCCGAGGGCAATGTGGATATTCAGCCCAATCAGGATATTTCAGGCAAGATTAATGCGAATCTTGCCGCAGAATCACGTCGCTTACAAGCTAGATTCGACTTGGCTGGCAAAGTGAACAACGTGAAACGACAATAAGTTGATTAATCTTTAAGTCTTAAAAAGTCTGGTTTACCCAGATCACAGCCATTATGGCGCAAAATATTGTATGTGGTAGTCACGTGAAAATACACGTTAGGCATCACCCATTTCAGTAGGTAATCTTGGCCTGAAAAATGTAAATCGGTTTTGCGCACAGTAATCGTAATTTCACGCGTTGCGCTGCCGACCAATTGTTCTGGCTTTACGGTATCAATAAACGCAAGGGTTTTGGTGATGCGAGCTTGAAGTTCGGCAAATGTAGTTTCGGTATCTTCATACTTAGGCACTTCTAAACCTGCAAGCCTGGCAGCCGCTCCCTTGCTCATGTCTGTGGCAATATACACTTGACGAATAATTGGATACATATCAGGAAAAAGTCGTGCGTTGAGTAAAACCGCGTGCTCAATACTTTTTGCATCAGCATACTCCTCAGCTTTTTTTAGAATGTGCGATAAGTTTGATAAAGCGCGTTTGAGCGGTGGAATGGTGGTGTCAAACATAGATAACATGCTGGAATCCTAGAATTTTTTAATGAGCTTTAGTATAAGCCTATTTAACAAAACCAAAAATAATTTGCCTATATTTTTACATCAGACTATGATGAGATGATTGTTTACTTGAGGAGAAACAGCATGGCAAAAGGCCAAATTAAAAGTAATAAAGAAGTGAAAAAACCTAAAAAAAGTAAAGAGGCAGTGGTGCCGAATAGTGCTAATAATTTGATGAAGCCAGCGCCAAAAAAATAAGCCTTCACTCACGCTTCAGCCCACATGAAAAATGCCCGCCCTATTTACACATGGCGGGCATTAGCTTTTAAAGCTTTAAATCGGTTTATTCTTTAACGGCTGGTGGGCCTTTACAGCGTTTGCTTTCGCCAAACACAAACCAGAATATCGCCATGACAAGCAACATAAAAATAGTCACATAAAGCACTTTTTCATTCGGTGGTTGTATGCCAACCATTACCAAGAAGCCACCGCCAATCACAGCCAGCACACCAATAAGT
>JAYVRE010000232.1:0-5456 GCA_043776535.1 Methylotenera sp.
TATAAATAGTGGCAATTTCATACTAAATATTTAAAGCATTTTTAATGCCAACTAACGCATCTTGCAATAAAATATGCTGTGCCTCTGCTTGATTTCTGGCTTTATATTCTACTTTTCCCTCGTTCAAACCACGCTCGCCAACCACTATTCTGTGTGGAATGCCAATTAAGTCGCTTTCAGCAAACATCACGCCTGGACGCTCACCACGGTCATCTAGTAATACGTCAATACCCGCTTTTTTACAGTCTTCATACAATTTTTCTGCGGTATTTTTGACTAATTCGCTTTTATCCATGCCAATAGGGCAAATCACCAGCGCAAACGGTGCCATGCTAAGTGGAAAAATAATGCCTTTTTCGTCATTATATTGCTCAATTGCGGCACCTACAATACGCGACACGCCAATACCGTAACAACCCATTTCCATGACCTGCGATTGACCATTTTCATCTAAATACGTTGCGTTCATAGCTTGCGCGTATTTTGTGCGCAGCTGAAAAATATGGCCGACTTCGATGCCGCGACATAAACTTAAAACGCCTTTACCATCGGGGCTAGCATCGCCTGCCACCACATTGCGAATATCTGCCACCAAATTGGGTTCGGGCAAATCACGGCCAAAATTTACATGTTGCAAATGATATTTAGGCTTATTCGCACCGCACACAAAATCGTTCATGAGCGCCACAGTTCTATCCGCAATTACGGTTACATTTGCACCCACACCAACGGGGCCAATAAAGCCTGGTGGGCAACCATTTAGGTTCTCTCGCACTTCGTCACCTGTGGCAAATCTAAAATCGCCGCTTTTTTCTAGTTTACTGAGGGCTTTGCTCGTTTTAACTTCGTTTAAGCTGTGGTCGGCACGTAATAATACTAGATAAAAATTCTCACTGGCTATTAGCGCCAGCGCTTTTACATTATGCTCAAGTGGAATACCCAGCAGCTCGGCCACCGCTTCACAAGTGGTTTGTTTTGGCGTTTCAACTTCTTTCATGGCATGGCTGGGAGCCGCGCGGGTGCTTATTGCTGGCAATGCCTCTGCCAGCTCAACATTGGCAGCATAATCAGAGTTTTCGCAATACGCCAGCGCATCTTCGCCACTATCTGCCAGCACATGAAACTCTTGCGAGCCATCACCGCCAATTGCACCGCTGTCAGCCTTAACCGCACGAAACTTCAGCCCAAGCCGCGTAAAAACTTGGCTGTAAGTTTGAAACATTTTTGCGTAAGTTTGTTGTAACGAATCGAAATTAATATGAAAAGAATAAGCATCTTTCATCATAAATTCGCGCGCGCGCATCACGCCAAAACGCGGGCGAATCTCATCGCGAAATTTAGTTTGAATTTGATAAAAATTGAGCGGCAATTGCTTATAGCTTTTAATTTCGCGGCGCACGATGTCGGTAATCACCTCTTCATGCGTCGGGCCAAAACAGTAATCACGCTCGTGTCTATCTTTAATTTTAAGCATTTGCGGACCAAACACCGCCCAGCGCCCCGTTTCATCCCACAATTCTTTGGGTTGCACGGCGGGCATTAGCAGTTCCAACGCTCCAGCTTTGTCCATTTCATCGCGGACGATATTTTCCACTTTACGCAACACCCTTAATCCAAGCGGCATCCAGCTATATAAGCCGTTGCCGAGCTTTTTAATTAGCCCCGCGCGAATCATCAACTTGTGACTAACTAACTCCGCATCGATGGGAGCTTCTTTTTGGGTGGCAATAAAAAATTGTGAGGCGCGCATGATAATGACTGATTTAATTAAAGTGCAATTTTAACGACAAACACAGCCAAAGTCAGCTAAAAACTATTGTATAAAATGCTAGATGTTGCAACAAATAGCGTTTGCGCATTTTATTTTTAAGCAGTTAAACACTACCGCACAAAAAACAATGCCCTTTATCAGTTCTTGGTGTCACTATCATTGCGGGCTAGCCAACTTTCACGGTCACTCCGTGCTTGATACGGAATCTAAACCTTAAGTGACAATCTCAAGCTAGTAAAATGTTAAACAAGATCCCGTGTCGTAGCACGGGATGACAGCTTTGTGAGCTGGCTGCGGTTTAAATGGCGCTCTCTTGCGGCGCAATTGCTTTTAGCTATTACGCGCTATGCTTGCCAACCTTCATCGTCATTGCGGGTCGCCAACTTTCACTGTCATTCCGTGCTTGACACGGAATCTAGTGGCTTTGAGAAATAACTGCATTTGTAGGGTGGTGCAAACACAGTTTGTCCACCGTTTTGCGGTTTTTAGGTGTGCAAGTTAAAGCGTTTTGCACACCCTACGCTCGCTATTCTTTTAAAAAACCATATTCGTAAATTTTTGGTTTTATTTTGTCAGCAAGCAGGTTTAGCTTACTTCTTAATTCGCCAATTAACGCTGTGTATTTTGCATCATCACTTCTTGCGCGCATTCTGCCAGCGGCGTTTCTACCTTGAAAATACTCTCTTATGTCATACAAGCTTGCGTTTGCGTTAATGTTTTGTTGCGCATGATAATATTGCCAAAGTGCGCGCCCTGCATCAAAAACAGCTTTGGCTTCATCTGAAAACTGCCTTGGCTGATTATCATACACACCGCTGGTTACGGCGTTTGCAAACAAAGTATTTTGTGCACTTTGCACGGTTTTTAGTTTGCCGTCAATAAAGTCTGTCATAAAGTTGCTAGCAAACTTTTCTTTTGCATTCACTTCTTGTTCGGTGAAAGGAATCCAATGGTTTGCGCCATCGTTAGCACTGACGCTGTTTTGCCCATGAAAGAGGGAGTAAGCCAAACAATCATTATGAAATTCAGTATCAGTTTGCCAACCTTCGTTTGGGCTTAGAAATTGGTCACGGTCGTTCAACCATGTAGCTTCTATTACGTGGCGAATAGTTAAGTAGATAGATGCAATGATGAGATTTGATTTGGAAACTGAAAATTCACCATCCCCTAATGAAACAGTTTTATTAAAGTGAATAATACAATTGCGATTTTGATGCTGGAAATCATTGCTCTTATAGTTTAACTTGGCGATAGGGGTTTGTTTATCTTTAAATTGGGCGAGCCATTTATTAACAAAAATAGAATTGTTATAAGTTGAAAACTCTTTTGTTCCCAAAAAGTTCGCGTTCGCGTCAAAGACATCTGCTGAAACAGATTGAAATACTTCATATTTGGCAGTGTCGTAAATCTGAAAACCAATTGGAAATTTGCCTATGACGTTATCGAATGTATCTGCTGGCACAACGAACAGTTTTTCAAGTTTTGCATTAAAAACTCTTCGCATCGTCTCAAAATCAGGTGCGTTTAGTAATTTTAGCTTTGAAAAAGCGCCAATTTTACTCCCACTAATTTCTTTATAAGCACGGTAAATGAATTGAACGTATAACTCGTCTTTTGCTCCTCCCAACTCTTCACGATGCCATTTTGTATTTGCTACTCCTAAGCCTCTTTTATACGGCGGATTAATATAAATCACCAGCTTTTTACGCTTTTCTTCATCGTTAATAATGGCTTGCAAGCTTTGCGGTAGCTTGGTGAAATCGTCATTTAAAAAATCAAATTGAAACACGTGGTTTTTAAGCAAGTTAGCGCCGTGGTCTATGCGCTCGTGCATCACATTCACATCGGCTTGGTCTAGCGTGCTGGCGTAAATATGGTATTTATTGGTTAAACCCGCCAGTAAATTGCCTGTGCCGGCCGCGCAATCCCAAACGTAGTATTCATCTTGCCAGTTTTCACCCAAATAATCGGTGATGTATTTTTGTGAGAGCTCTACCCATTGCCTAGGCGTAAAAAATGCGCCTTTACGCTCTCTAATATCTTGTGGAACAAGCAAATCGCGCCGCTCGATAATGTAATCTTGAAACTCTTTTAACGGTGGGCGTTTATAGCGCCGCCAAAACTGTTGATAAGCTTCTTTATTTTTAATGTTGATGGTGGCATCAAACATTTGTTTAATGTTTTCTTTGGCAATTTTATAACCTTGGTTTTGATAAACCACAAATAAATTATCGCGAATGGTCAGGTCATCCTCAATATTTTGCGTATCTTTGTCGTCCACAAAAAGGTCGGCAAGATAAAAATCGTTATCTAATATATTGGCTTTTTTTAAGTCATCCCAGTTCACATCAATAATGGGTTTTACTATTTCTAGCCAACGCAGATAAATAGGGATGAAATTATTTTTATCAATTTTTAGTTTGCTAGTTGTGGTGGCTTTAGCAACATTGTTTTTAATAAAAGTGTTAAGGTCTTTTTCGTCTTTTACAAAATCGTAAATGTAAGTGTTTTGCTTAAGCGTGGCTTCAATGCGTTGTTTAATTAGCAAAAATTCTTTTGTTTGGTGATTGCTTGGGGTTACGTTCCAGTTAAAATCGTTTAAATAAAAAATATCTTGCACATTTATATAAGGTACAAAAGCAATTTTTTTAAAATCAAACGCACCTAAAAAGGCAGGTGGCAAGGTTTTATCAAACGTGCGCGCTTTGCCAATGGTGAGTACTAATTGAACAAACATGGCTGCAATATCAAAATCACCCGTTTTGGCCTCAGCCCAAAGCAGTGGTGCTCTTTCAAACAAGCTGTCTTGTTTTGGCAAAACTGTAAAATCAATATTGCCAATGATTTCTGTGGTGTCAAATTGCTTAAACCAATCTGCACTAACTTTGTTTTTAAGCGCTTCTTCTCGTATGTTTTTATATTTCATTTTTTTGTGAGCCTTCTCTTTTTATATAATCAATAGGGTTGGCATAAGGCAATCCTATTGTACTCACTTCTGTCCGCTTGCTATGCTACGCAAGTTAGCAGTTTGAGAATATGTAATTTGTGCATTTTTTACTTTGCCAACTGGGCTGTCGGCAGGCTGATAATTGGCTTTCCACTGTGCAAATGGCACAATGGTCGCCGCGTGGCCGTTATCGTAAAACCAGCTATCTACGGCAAAACGCTCTTTAGTTTTAATATCGCGTATCACCGCTGTACTATGCGGCCAGCCAGTAAAAAAGAAGTTGCGCGTGCGCATATCTTCAATTTCATGAAGCTGCATCAAGCCATTTAGTTTAAGTAAGCGCATATAGGTAGTGGTGTTAATCGCTTCGTCATTGCAATCCAGCTGGCCAGCTGTGTCGCTGTTATCAAACGTGCCTGCACGGTCTGTCGCAGTGCCATTTTTTGCGCCAATTATTTGCTCTAACAGTCCAATTGCTTGGCTGATTTGTAGGCGCTCTTCAGCAGGATTCGTCGCCTGAATTTTGAATAATTCCGCAACATTTTCCCACTCTGTCTGACTAATAGAAATTTGGTTAATTTGCGCGCAACCGCCGCCTTGACACACTTCAAATTGGTTTAAACTGGGCGGTTGATGAAAAATACGTGAAATATCTGATAGTGCAGCAAGCGCATCGTTGTTGATGCCTAGCGTAATTACACTAAAAAATAAAAGGTTTATTAGAAATTTCATTTTTAT
>JAYVRE010000233.1:0-5332 GCA_043776535.1 Methylotenera sp.
GCTTGGTGTTAAGTGGTGTTGTTGTTCATTTAGAGCCAATACGCTACACACCAGCAGGCATACCGTTGTTAAGTTTTGTGTTGCAACATGCTTCGGAACAAATAGAAGCAAGCTTAAAAAGAAAAGTGGAATGTGAAGTTAACGCCGTTGCTTTAGGCAACATCGCGAAACAGAACATTCAGCTTGGCGCTAATATTGAGGCCAAGGGCTTTTTAGCCAAACGTAGCGCAAAAAGTACACAACTAGTGTTGCACATTGTTAAATTAGAGCTTGTTATTTAAAACATATTTAAAGAATTTAGGAGTCACACCATGGCAAGAGAAATGTACAAACGCCGCCGCTACTGCCGTTTCAGCGCAGAAGGCATTAAAGAAGTAGATTACAAAGATGTGGATTTACTGAAAGATTTCATTTCAGAAAACGCAAAAATTATTCCAGCCCGTATGACTGGCACAAAAGCCAGATACCAACGCCAGCTCACAACCGCAATAAAACGCGCGCGCTTTTTGGCATTGTTACCATACACAGACAAGCATCCAGGCTAAGGGGAACAATATGCAAATTATTTTATTAGAAAAAGTCGCTAACCTAGGCATGTTGGGTGATATTGTTAAAGTAAAAGATGGCTTTGGCCGTAATTTTTTAATTCCACAAGGCAAAGCAAAACGCGCTACAGAAACAAACAAGGCCGAGTTTGCAGCCCGCCGTGCAGAGCTTGAGAAACAACAAGCTGACATTTTAACTGTCGCAACTGCGCGCGGTGCAAAATTAGCTGGTTACGTATTAACCGTGGCACAAAAAGCGGGTGTAGATGGCCGCTTATTTGGCTCTGTGACTAATGGCGACATCGCTGACGGCCTTTTAACCGCTGGCTTTGAAGTGGCTAAGTCATTAGTACGCATGCCAAATGGCCCACTAAAAACCATTGGCGACCATGCAGTGAGCGTTGCGCTGCATCACGATATTGTGGTGGATATTACAGTGACAGTAGTTGGAGAAGCTTAAGTTTTAATGTTTGAAAAAAGGCGACTTATGTCGCCTTTTTTGTTATGGTAGTTTGGGTATAAAGTCTTTTTTACGATTATTTGAAATTCAATGGAGTCTGACCCTATTGATTTTATTGATTTGTGGGGTCTACTTTAGTTAGGCTACACTGACAGGAATTCACAGTATGGAAGCGCTACTAATCCTCTTAGTTCTCGCCATCGTCTACGTGCTGATAACACGTACGAAGGGTGATCGACAGCAAGTGCCTACAGAGCACATGCCAGAAACGTTCGTAGTGCTTGACTTGGAAACAACCGGTCTTGATCCAGCGCGAGACGAGATCATTGAGATCGCAGCCATCCGTTACCGCAAAGGCACTACCACTCACGACACCTTTCAAGCACTTGTTAAGCCAAGGAAGTCGGTGCCGAAAGAAATCACCGACCTCACAGGAATCACCCAAGTGATGCTCGACAACGAAGGAGAACCCCTGTCGCAGGTAGTATCTGAATTCAGCGACTTCATCGGCTCGTTGCGCCTTGTCACCTTCAACGCCGAATTTGATATGGCATTCCTCGAGGCAGCCTACAAGAATCACGGGATCCCCAAGCCAATAAATCCCGTTTCCTGTGCGCTCAAGATGGCCCGAAGAGCGTGGCCGCGCAGAAAATCCTTTCGTCTAAATGACCTCGCCAATGACGGCGAGTTTGCTGAGGGGAAGGCTCATCGTGCGCTTGAGGATGCGCGCCGGGCACTCATCGTATACGCCGCAGCTACCGCTGAGTTGAAATCCATTGCGTAAATAAATTGAGTAAGACTCCATCGATTTACCCTAAATAAGCTGTTATTCATACTGTATGGGAGATTGGAAATCAAATCAGTATAAAATATATAAAATCAGTCAAAATTAAGCTTGTTCATGTTTTGCAACAAGGAAAAAAAAGGCTACTTGGGTAGCCTTTTTTATTAAACAGATAAGTTATAATCTAAGCCATGGCTGATGAACAACTAGATTCACTTAAACTTCCCCCACATTCCATTGAAGCAGAACAATCCGTTATTGGCGGTTTGCTGCTGGAGAATGAGGCGCTGGATAAAATTGCCGATATTTTAAGCGCGCAAGATTTTTATCAGCACGATCACAAAACCATATTTCAACACATTGGCAAGCTGATTGAGCATAATCGCCCAGCCGATATTGTGACGGTGGCGGAATCGCTGGAAAGCACGGCGGAACTTTCGAGCGTCGGCGGCATTGCTTATTTAGGCGCGCTGGCGCAAAACACGCCGACTGCCGCTAATATTCGCCGTTATGCAGAGATTGTGCGTGAGCGCGCCATTATGCGTAAGCTAGTAGTGGTGGGTAGCGGCATCGCCGAAAGTGCCTACAGCCCCAACGGACGCGACGCGCAGCAGTTATTGGATGAAGCTGAATCGAAGATTTTCCAAATTGCCGAAGGTGGGCAGCGCAGTGGACAAGGTTTTCAAGATATTAAAGTGCTATTGCCACAAGTGGCAGAGCGCATCGACATGCTGTTCTCGCGAGATAATCCATCGGATGTCACTGGCATTCCGACAGGCTTTAGCGATTTAGATTCGATGACTTCTGGCTTCCAAGGCGGCGATTTAATCATCGTGGCAGGACGGCCTTCCATGGGTAAAACGGCGTTTTCGCTCAATATTGCCGAAAATGTGGCCTTAGATACAGGCTTGCCAGTAGCGGTGTTTTCAATGGAAATGGCCTCAACTCAGCTTGCCATGCGGATGATAGGCTCGGTAGGGCGCTTAGACCAGCACCGTATGCGTACAGGGCGGCTTGAGGATGAAGATTGGGAAAAGCTCACCACGGCATTGGGCAAGCTGAACGAAGCACCGATTTTTATTGACGAAGGCGCAGCACTAAGCAGCTTTGACGTGCGTGCAAGGGCGCGCAGATTGCATCGCCAAACGGGCAAGCTCGGCTTAATTGTGGTGGATTACTTGCAACTCATGTCAGCACCCGCTGGCAGGCAAGGCGAAAACCGCGCAACAGAAATTTCTGAAATTTCACGCTCACTCAAAGCGCTTGCCAAAGAGCTGGATGTGCCTGTGGTCGCACTTTCTCAGCTTAATCGCTCGGTGGAGCAACGTCCAGACAAACGCCCAGTCATGAGCGATTTACGTGAATCGGGCGCGATTGAGCAAGATGCCGATTTGATATTGTTTATCTATCGCGACGAAGTCTATAACCCCGATAGCGTGGATAAAGGTACCGCCGAAATCATTATCGGCAAACAACGTAACGGGCCCATTGGCCGCGTAAAACTCACGTTTATTGGCGAGCATACCCGCTTTGAGAACTACGCCAATGCGGGTTATATGCCTGATAATTACTAAATTAAACTAGTTGATTAAAGCTATCTCACACATTACAATGTGTAGAACAACCTAACTAGGTGCAACCATCATGGCAACCAACCTCGCATTAGACGATGCTTTAATCGAATCCGCACAATCGCTAGGCCATCACCGCACCAAGCGTGAGGCCGTGACTGTAGCGCTTGAGACCTACATTCAAAACCTCCGTCAGCAAGAAATGTTGGACGTTTTTGGCACGGTAGAATATTTGCCTGACTACAATTACAAGCGGCAACGTCAACAAAACTAGGTTTTAGAATTTAAGGCTTAAATGAAAGTGATTGTTGATACTTCCGTTTGGTCGTTAGCTTTGCGCAGAAGCGCTAAAGCCGCCAATGTAGAAACCGATGAACTAAAAAAACTAATTCAAAATCAATCAGTTGTCATGTTGGGTAGTATTCGGCAAGAGTTACTTTCTGGCATACGCGAACTCGCTCAGTATGAACATTTGCGCGAGCGCTTAAGCGCATTTCCAAATCAAATTTTAAACGACAATTGCTACGAATTGGCTGCAAAAATGTTTAATGACTGTCGCGCAAAAGGCGTACAGGGCTCGAATACAGACTTTTTAATTTGTGCGGCTGCACAGCTAAATCAACTGGCAATTTACACCACAGACCAAGATTTTATGCGCTACCAAAAAATATTGGGCATTTCACTTTATCAGCCAACGAGCATACAACATGGCAAAAGCTAAAACCATCTACAGCTGCACTGAGTGCGGTGCCAGCGAGCCGAAATGGCAAGGCCAATGCCCAAGCTGCCTGAGCTGGAATACGCTGGTTGAAAGTATCGAAGAATCTAGCACATCAAGCAATCGCTACGCCAATAAATTTGAGGGTTTGGCGGCATCTAGCCAGTTGCAAAAAATAAGCAGCATTAAAGCCGCCGAAATTGAGCGCATACCCACAGGCATTAGTGAGTTCGACCGTGTGCTGGGTGGCGGCTTAGTGGAGGGCGGCGTGGTGTTGATTGGCGGCGATCCTGGCATTGGTAAATCGACGCTGTTGTTGCAGGTTTTATGTCATCTTGGCAAGGCCGCTCAAGCCATTTATGTGAGCGGGGAGGAATCACCGCAGCAAATTGCCATGCGTGCCAAGCGTTTGGGGCTGGATGCCAGCGAAGTCGAGCTTTTGGCGGAAATTAACCTTGAGAAAATTCTCGCCACGTTACAAACACATAAACCCAATATTGCTGTCATCGATTCTATTCAAACCGTGTATTCCGAGGCGCTGCAATCCGCGCCAGGCTCGGTGGCGCAGGTGCGCGAATGTTCGGCACAGCTTACGCGTTTAGCAAAACAATTGGGCATTACGGTGATTTTGGTTGGCCACGTTACCAAAGAAGGCACGCTAGCAGGGCCGAGAGTGCTAGAGCATATTGTGGATACCGTTTTATATTTTGAAGGCGACCAAAACTCGGCTTTTCGGCTGATTCGCGCCTTCAAAAACCGCTTTGGCGCGGTGAATGAGCTAGGCGTATTCGCCATGACAGAACACGGTTTGCGCGAAGTGGCGAATCCAAGTGCACTGTTTTTATCGCATCATGAAGGCCAAGTGGCAGGTAGCTGCATTACCGTGACCATGGAAGGCACACGGCCGCTGTTAATTGAGATTCAAGCACTGGTGGATGAGAGCCACGCGCCCAGCCCAAAGCGATTGGCGACAGGCCTTGAACAGAATCGCTTAGCCATGCTGTTAGCGGTGTTAAATCGTCACGCAGGCATTCCGTGTTTTGATCAAGATGTGTTCATTAACGCCGTCGGTGGCGTAAAAATTGCCGAACCAGCGGTGGATTTAGCGGTGATATTATCAATTGTTTCTTCTTTAAAAAACAAACCATTAGACAACAAACTTATAGTGTTTGGTGAAGTTGGATTGGCGGGCGAAGTACGCCCAGTGCAAGGTGGTCAAATGCGCTTGAAGGAGGCCGCAAAATTAGGTTTTAC
>JAYVRE010000234.1:0-5237 GCA_043776535.1 Methylotenera sp.
ATTTCTGCCACACAAGAAAAGCTGTATGCCAATAATTACAAGGGTTTAAGCCATGCCAAAAGCGCCGCCAATGCTTTAATTTTAGCGCAGACTAGAAAAGAATTTTATATTGCAAAATCATCTGCCTATGCCATGGCTGCCAGTTTTTTAGGTGTCTTAGTCATTGCAGGTTCAGCGTTTATGTTTAATTTAAAAGAAACACAAAAAGCTGAGCAGCTTACTGAATTACAATCTGCAACTCTATCTACACTAGCCTCAACAGCACCCACTTTAGCCATTTCTGAAATGACCGCCAGCCCAGATCAAACTGTGGCGATAATGGCGCAACTCGAGCTGATGCGTCACGGCAATTGCCAACTGATTGAGGCTATTCAACTACCAGATAGCCAAAAAGGCATCTATTTAAATATGGTCGTGAACGGGCAAGTTTCCACTGACCCGTACGAACAGAAAATTGCAATGGAGTTGATTAAAAAAACCCGTTGTAGCTACACCCCCATGCTAATGGCTAACTCTAAGAGTTAAAAAATAGCTATTGTTTATAAACTATACAGTCTAGTATAATTATTCAATGTCTATACTGCGCGAAAAAATATTAATCACCGCAACCAATCTGTTTCAAACACAGGGCATCAACTCGACTGGCGTGGATAATATCGTAGCCGTGGCTGGCACTACCAAAATGACGCTATACAAATATTTCCGCACCAAGGAAGCACTAATTCTAGAAGTATTAGTAAAAAATCAGCAAGACTTTCAAAATTGGTTGGATGAAAAACTAAATTCAAACAGTCATAAGCCCTCTGACAAAATTCAACAACTATTTGATTATATTGAAGAATGGGTCAACTCCCCAGACTTTATTGGAGTGAGCTTTATTAAAGCTTCGGCCGAGTTTCCTAATGAAGAAAATCCAATTCATCAGCTTTCATCGCAACAATCTCGTGAATTTAGGCAATATATCTGCAAACTCGCCAGCGAGGCGACCATTAAAGACGCTGACGGATTGGCTCTGCAACTTTCAATGCTATTTGAAGGCGCGGTGCAGGCAGAGCAGATGCAACGCGGCTCTGGTGCTGTAAAATATGCTAAAAAAGCCGCCAAAATTCTCATCGATGGCGCGATTAAAGCTTAAACTTTGCAAAAGCTTTGCTTGCTTTAAACTCCCCAGCTACAAGATAATAGCGTTTTAATTTAGAACGTTATTGTTATGCATACACTCATCTGCGGCTCGCTCGCTTACGACACTATCATGGTGTTTCAAGATAAATTCAAAAACCATATTTTGCCTGATAAAATTCATGCCCTTAGCGTGGCGTTTTACGTGCCGGAAATGCGCCGTGAATTTGGCGGCACTGCTGGCAATATTGCCTATAATTTACAACTTCTCGAAGGCAAGCCGCTAATGATGGCAACTGTGGGCGATGATTTTGCGCCCTACGCTAAGTGGTTGAGCGAAAACCAATTGAATACTAATCATGTGAAAGAAATTGCCAACACTTTCACTGCACAAGCCTTTATTACCACCGATATTGAAGACAATCAAATTACCGCTTTTCACCCAGGCGCGATGGTGGAATCGCACCAAAATAGTGTTCAGGATGCGAAAAATGTAAGCTTAGCAGTCATAGCCCCCGATGGCCGCGATGGTATGTTTCAACATGCACGTGAATGTTTTGAAGCAGGCATTCCATTTCTGTTTGATCCTGGTCAAGGTTTGCCTATGTTTAATGGTGAGGAATTACTAAGCTTTGTCGAAATGGCAACTTACTTAGCCGTGAATGATTACGAAGCGCAAGTGTTGCAAGATAAAACTGGATTGACGCTTGAGCAACTTGCTAGCAAAGTAAGCGCGCTGATTGTCACTTTAGGTGGCCATGGTTCACAGATTTACGCGGATGGTCAACGCCATGAAGTGCCGTGCGTTAAAGCAGATAAGATTGTAGACCCTACGGGTTGCGGTGATGCTTACCGTGCGGGTCTGCTTTATGGTATTGCAAACGGTTGGGATTGGCCGACTTGTGGCAGATTGGCTTCTACCATGGGTGCGATTAAAATCGCTAGCCGTGGCGGACAAAACCACAAACCGACACGTGCCGAAATTGAAAACGTTTATAGCCATGCACTTGTCCAACAAGTGGTTGCGACAGAAAAGACGGCCTAAAGTGATTTGTCTAAATTAAGGAACATAAAATGAAACTTTCAAATCTGTTTTTAATAGCATTAATATCAGTATTTTTGGCGGCATGCGCCAGTTCAAACTCTGGCAGCGTTTATAGCCGTGATGACGCGCGTAGAGTACAAACCATTAAAACTGGTGTCGTAGAAAGTGTGCGCTCTGTGAAATTAGAAGGCACAAAATCCCCTATCGGTACTATAGCAGGGGGTGCAGTTGGTGGTATTGCAGGTAGCTCCATTGGCGGTGGTCGTGGTAGCGCTATTGCGGCTGTCATTGGTGCAGTGGCAGGTGGCTTGGCGGGTTCTGCCATCGAAGAAGGCGTTACTCGTAAAGATGCAATAGAAATTACTGTTAAACTAGATGGCGGTTCTATGATTGCGATTGTGCAAGAAGCCGATGAGCAATTCCGCCCAGGTGATAAAGTGCGCATTGTGGAAAATGCAGATACTTCGCGTGTCACCCATTAGTCGCGTAATGCATTATAAAATACTTAATCATTTGTCATTAATCAGTCATCAGATTTTCATGATTTATTCACATTAGCTGCATAACATCTCTTAAACTCACAGGAGAGATGTTATGTTTAGTAAACAATTAACAAATTCACAATTTTCTAAATCCTCGTTTTCTAGGTCAGCATTTTCTAGCCCGGCATTTTCAGCTCCGCAATTTAATCTACCCACTACTCAGCGTCAAACAGGCCTTAACGTTAGCCTTGCGCGCAACCCCGCAGAGGTGGCCGAAGCACAAAGCCTGCGCTACAAAGTATTTGCAGAAGAAATGGGTGCACAGATTTCTAGCACTGGGGGCCTAGATGTTGATGGATTTGATGCCTATTGCGAGCACCTGTTGATTCGTGATAACGCCACCAACCAAGTAGTAGGTACCTACCGTATATTAAACCCAAACAGTGCATTTGAAGCTGGTGGCTATTATTCTGCGGGTGAATTCGATTTGAGTCGCCTAGCGCACTTATTTAACAACATGGTTGAAGTAGGTCGCGCCTGTGTGCATCAAAACTACCGCAATGGCGGCACTATCACTATGCTATGGGCTGGCTTAGCCAATTACATGCAAATGCACAATTATGAATACATGATAGGCTGCGCTAGCGTACCTATTCACGATGGTGGCCACATGGCAGCAAGTTTGTACAATAAACTAAAAAAGGATTATTTATCGCCAGCCGAATACCGCGTGTTTCCTCACAACCCGCTACCAATTCATGCTTTAAAAAAAGACTTGCAAGTGGTTTGCCCGCCATTAATTAAGGGTTATATGAGGCTTGGCGCGTATATTTGCGGCGAACCCGCGTGGGATGCCTCTTTCAATACTGCCGATATGCTGGTAATGTTACCCTTATCTAAAATCCAAAGTCGATATGCGTCGCATTTCTTAAAATAATTTGTTTGCAATAAAAATACTCACTCGTAGCTATCGAATTTCGCGCATAGTAATTCACACCTTTATTGGCCTAGCAATTGCTGCCATTGTGTTGCCTATGCTTAATAAACTGCATAAACTCGCTATCATTAAATGGTGGTGTGGTGGCTTGTTGCGCGCTTTTCACATTAAAGTAAGCACATTTGGCACCTTGCCACCTGCCAACACGCAAGGCGTGATGTTTGTAGCCAATCATGTTTCCTGGTCTGATACCCATGCACTTAATAGCCTGATTCTATTACGTTTTATTGCTAAATCAGATATTAAAAGTTGGCCTATTTTTGGTTATTTGGTCACCCAAGCCAATACTTTATTTATTGATAGAAACAAACGGCAAGAGGCTGGACGCATTGTACAAATAACCGCTGAGAGCCTTATAGCGGGTGATAATTTATGTTTCTTTCCTGAAGGCACTACTTCGGATGGGTCTGGTTCGGATGGGTCTGGCACAGAGGGCAAGCATGTTTTGCCTTTTAAAAGCAGCGTGCTGCAAGCTGCCATTGATGCTAATACACGAATTTGGCCAGTAGCCCTACAATACGTGAACGCGGACGGTAGCATTAATACAGAAATGGCGTATGCAGGCGATACAAGCTTGATAGATTCGATGAGCCAAATCATTAATCAGAAAAATGCGCTGGTCGAGCTGCATTTTTTAGCCCCAATACAAGCGGCTGACTACGATAGGCGGGGCTTAACGGCAGCTGCTTATCAAGCAATTTCTGCTAAGTTGGCTTCAATACGCGGTCTCTAACATCGTGGTCTCTAATATCATGGTTCACTTGTGTAATCTCTTGGCTTTCTAAGCACATTGCGGTTAATTGCCCGCCCCACAAGCAGCCAGTATCTAAGGCATAAATATTATCTCTGTGCCGTAAACCCAGCGCAGACCAATGCCCACAAATGATTTTTGCAGCTTGCGATTGCCTGAAGGGCGCATCAAACCAAGGCGTGTAGCCATTTGGAATATCTTGCAACCCGCCTTTGAACGTGAATTCCATTTCGCCTTGCTCGCTACAAATGCGCATACGCGTCATGGCATTGGTAATTATGCGTAACCTATCCATCCCCGTTAAATTGGGCTGCCATTGGTTAGGCATGTTGCCATACATATTAGCCAAAAACTGTAAATAAGAATCGGCCTGCAAGACGCATTCTACCTCGCGCGCATAAATAAGCGCAGCTTCCACCGACCATTGCGGCAATAACCCCGCGTGCACCATCACATAGCCATCTTCTGCATGCATTAATGGCTGATGACGCAACCAAGTAAATAAGGCATCGCTGTCAGGCGCATCAATACTGGCTTGCAGTGTATCGCTTTTATGAGCTGATTTTAAATGATGCACAACTGCCAGTGCATGAAAATCGTGATTGCCCAACACTATTCTAAGTGACTGTTGGTGCTGATAGCACCAACGCAACACCTCAAGCGAACCGCTACCGCGATTGATTAAATCACCCACCAACCACAGCTTGTCTTGTTTTGGATTAAATTTTAAACGTGCCAAAAGCGCAGTAAATGCGTGATAGCAGCCTTGAATATCGCCAATTGCGTAAGTAGCCATAATGGTTTAATTATACTTATTAAACTGACTTCAATAAAAAAGCCGCT
>JAYVRE010000235.1:0-5131 GCA_043776535.1 Methylotenera sp.
CGGGTAGTCTTTTGCAGACTTGTTGATTCTGGTCATGATAATTTCCTTTGATGGTCATTGGTAAAATATCATTTACACAGAATTTTTTACAGCCTCAAATTCGAACACAAATCACGTGAAAGTAGTCTTGTATTCTTTGGCTGGGCATCCCTACTTCTAGCGTTTTACAATGCAGCATTTCTAATTGTCACTGTAATTTTATTAGTTATTGGATATGGTAAAAACTCTATAAATAAACTTAAGACTGACAAATGGCTTAGTCATAAGTCAGACTGGGAACAAGCCAACCCCGAACTAATAGAACCAGAGCTAAAACACTTTCACGACCCAAGTGCCTATTTGTCAGCAAGAGATCTGTTAGTTCTCAAAATATTCAACCACTGGCCAGGCTATCCACCATTTTGGAAATACCTCAGAACAATCGTCATTAGTAGAGATTCTCATCGATGTCAGGTGTCTGGATGCCCATCACGCCTAGAGCTCCATGTTCATCATATGCGCCCAGTCGCTAATGGTGGAACACATACACCTGACAATCTAGTTTCGCTCTGTGACTTTCATCACGCACTTGAGCCTGAAAAAGGGCATGAAAGAATTTGGGGAGATATCAAAACAAGATACTTTACACTTGTCTGCGGTCACCAAAGAGGCAACCGTGCAAGTGTTGGAACTCACGTTGTTCGACCCCACTTAAGGCGACTTCAGCTAATTACTTTAGAGGAGTTACGAGAGTTAACAAAGACGTATGGCTTTTGTTGCCCTTCCTGCGGTGAAACAAAAATTAAATTCACTCTTTTTGCAGATAAAAATATTGTCAGAATTGAATGTCCGACATGCAATAAGTCAACTGAAGGCTCGCAACAGCTTACAGAGGAAACAGGGCCGATGCTGGCCGAAATTTTAGCAGTTTCGCGAAATAAAGGCAGATGGAAAGCTCGCTGGGATATGCTTGCGGAACGAAAGAGTGCTACATGGGGCGTATGGACGGGGCAGGCAGTTTCGACAAAAAGAAAAGTACACAAGGAAAAAATTGAAATCGGTAAATCAGCTCCGTCTTGCCCAAAATGCGGTTCACCAATGAAACTCGTGAGACCTCGTCCAACGGATACTTGGAAAACTTTCTGGGGCTGCACACAATATAAAGTTTCTGGCTGTAAGGGTAGTGCTAGTTATATAGCTAGCTAGCTGGACGTTGATATTAGCGCCCTAACTGGCGCATAGCTCAAACGATGTTGCGGACAAATACCATGTGCCTGCAATGCCAATAGATGCAAGGCTGTTGGGTAACCTTTGTGTTGTGCAAAACCGTATTGCCGGTAGATTTTATCTAATTCATACAGCTCAGCATCGCGCGCGACTTTTGCCAAAATAGAAGCGGCGGAAATGGCTTGCACTTTGCTATCGCCTTTCACAATTGCTTCGCACGGCAAGCTGATTTTAGGGCATTTATTGCCGTCCACCTGAACCAAACTTGGTGTAATGTTAAATTGCGCTTGCATCGCTTCTATGGCGCGCTTCATGGCCAAAAGACTGGCTTGCAGTATGTTGATTTCGTCGATTTCTTGGCAGGTGCAACTGGCAATGCCCCACGCCAGCGCTTTGGTTTTTATTTCAGCGCTCAAAAAATTACGCCTTTTTTCACTTAACTTTTTAGAATCCGCTAATCCGAGGATGGGATTGTTTACATCTAATATCACAGCCGCCGCATAAACACTGCCTGCCAGTGGTCCGCGCCCTGCTTCGTCTACTCCGCAGATTAGTTGCATCATAAAATCCTATTTTCAAGCTCGTCATTCCGATGTAAATCGGCATCCAGCGTCTTTTATTCTCGATGCCCCTCTCCCCAACCCCTCTCCCGCCTGCGGGCGAGGGACTAAATACGCGGTGTTTACAAATAAGCCAAAATCGCCTTAGCGGCTTTTTCCGCACTATTTTGCTTTAAACTTAAATGGATTTTCATAAACTCTTGTTTGACTTCTTGCAGGTAATCAGCGTCGTTTAGTAGCTTCAATGCCGCGTCTGCCAAGGCTTGCGGGGTGGCGGCGTCTTGTAGTAGTTCTGGCACCAAAAATTTACCAGCCAAAATATTTGGCAGGCCAACATAAGGCTGGTATTGCATGCGCTTGAGTATTTGCCAGCTAATGGCGGGCATGCGGTAGGTAATCACCATCGGTTTTTTCAGCAGCGCGGCTTCTAGCGTGGCGGTGCCAGAGGCGACAATGACCATATCGGCGGCTTCCATCGCGTCGTGCGCGTGGCCAAACAAAATCTGCAAGTTCAATATTTGCTCTGGATGATCAATATAATGCTGATGAATGGCGTGTTCAAAAATATCGCGGGTTTTACGGGTGATAAGCGGCACTAAAAACAGTGCACTTTCATGCACTAAACCTATAATCTGTGCAGTTTTTACAAATAATGCCGCGTGTTGATTTACTTCAGATTGGCGACTGCCTGGTAGCATGGCGATGACTAGCGCGTTTTGTTTTAACTTCAAAACTTCGCGAGCCGAACTGGTATTGGGTTCTAGCGGCAACTCATCGGCCAGCGGATGCCCAACGTAAGTCACAGGCACCTGCGCTTTTTCGTACAATGCAGGCTCGAACGGAAACAGCGCCAGTACATGCGACACAGCTTGTTTAATTTTGCCCATTCGCCCGCCACGCCACGCCCAGATTGAAGGGCTAACGTAATGAATCGATGGAATGCCTTTGTTTTTAAACTTGCGTTCCAGCCAAAAGTTGAAGTCTGGCGCGTCAATGCCGATGAATACATCAGGTTTTTCGGCTAGCAATTGCTTGAATAAACTGCGACGTAATTTGAGCAGACCCCACAAGTGCGTCAACACTTCTACATAGCCGCGTACCGATAATTTTTCTATCGGAAACAATGATTTAGCGCCATGCGCCATCATCTTTGGTCCTGCAATGCCAATAAAAGTTAAATCGCTGCGTTGCGCCATTAAAGCACGTATCAAATGGCCGCCCAACAAGTCCCCTGAGGCTTCTCCAGCCACTATTGCGATTTTTGGCATATATATTTTTTATACTTAGCGGACGATGCCGCGGGTTGAAACGTTTAAAAAATCTGTGAGTAAGGCAATTTCTGGACAACTTTTTTGCATCTCGGCGAGTTCAACTTTCGCTTCTTCTAAGGTTAAACTATTGCGATATAGCGCTTTGTAGGCACGCTTGATGTGCAAGATACTATCTGCACTAAAGCCGCGTCTTTTAAGGCCTTCAGAGTTGATGCCATGTGGTTTCGCATCATAGCCTGCGGCTGTTACATACGGCGGAATATCTTTAAACACCACGGTATTCACCGCAGTAATCACATGTGCACCGACTTTGCAAAATTGGTGAATTAGCGTAAAGCCACCCAAAATAGCATAATCGTGAATATCCACGTGGCCAGCAAGCGAACTATTGTTGGCCATAATGGTGTTGTTGCCGATGCTGCAATCGTGCGCGATATGCACGTAGGCCATAATCCAGTTATCGTTGCCTATGCTGGTTTTGCCTTTATCTTGTACCGTGCCGCGATTAAAAGTGCAAAATTCGCGAATCGTATTGTTATCGCCGATTTCTAGCGTGGTTGGTTCATTTGCGTATTTTTTATCTTGCGGTGCTTCGCCCAGCGACGAAAATTGAAAAATTTGATTGTTTTTGCCGATGGTTGTAGGGCCTTTTAGCACCACATGGCTACCAATGCGCGTATTAGCAGCCACTTTTACGCCCGCACCGATGATGGAATACGCGCCAACTTCTACGCTGGAATCAAGCTCTGCTTTAGGGTCGATAATGGCACTGGCGTGAATTTTTACAGACATTTTGTATTAATTTTTTACTTTAAGTTTAAATTTTAATTAATTGATTTTTAAGTTTATTTTTTATCAATACTTTTTAAAATGCACATCATACTGGCTTCGGCAACCACCACGCCATCCACCGTGGCAACGCCTGAATATTTCCAAATGCCTTTTAAAATACGGTCAATTTTTACGTTTAAAATGATTTGATCACCAGGTGAAACAGGTTTTTTAAAACGCGCGCTATCGATGCCAGCGAAATAATATACTGAGTCGTCGGTAGGTTTTTTACCCATCGTCTTGAAAGACAATATAGCAGCGGCCTGTGCCATCGCTTCTACTATCAACACGCCTGGCATTACAGGATGATGCGGGAAATGACCTGGGAAGAATGGCTCATTGATACTCACGTTTTTAAGCGCGGTAATTTCTTTGCCAAGCTCCATCGAAATGACCCTATCAATCATTACAAAGGGGTAACGGTGTGGCAGATGCTCTAGGATTTCATGAATATCCATGCTAGTTGTGCTTACGGCTGCATCAGTCATATTGGATTCTCGATATTTGTTATTTTGTAGTTAATTGAACAATAGCTGCTTCTAAGGTCTTTATTTTATCTGTTAATTGACTAAGATGGGGACTTAAGTGGCGAATATTTGCCGCGGTTTTAAGCCAATCTGCGTGTTCTTGCGAGGGCATGAGTGCCGTATAGGTGCCTGCTTGAGTAATAGAGCGCATAATCATACTGCCAGGCGATATGGTCACGTTATCGACGATGTTTAAATGCCCCAAAATCATCGCTGCACCGCCTATTTTACAGTGCTTGCCAATAATTGCACTACCAGCAATACCCGTGCAGCCAGCAATTACCGTATGCGCGCCTATGCGACAGTTGTGGGCGATTTGAATCAGGTTGTCCAGCTTAACGCCCTTTTCAATCACCGTATCATCAATCGCGCCACGGTCAATGGTGGTGTTTGCGCCAATATCTACGAAATCATGAATCACGACGCGGCCTACCTGCGGAATTTTTACCCAGTATTTATTTGAATCAGCCCCTGTTTCTTCGGCATAACCAAAACCATCGTTTCCAATCACGCAGCCAGAAAATAAATGGCAGTTTTTACCAATTTGCGTGCCATGTTTAATCGTCACATTGGCTTCTAAGATAGTGTTGTCGTCCAACGTACAATTGCGCTCAATCACACAGCCCGCGCCAATAATCACGTTATTACCCAACTTTACATTTGCTTCAATCACTACATTTGCGGCGATGCTGCAACTGGCAGGCACAGTGGTCGAGCTATCAATCACTGCATTTGC